>JAWXAU010000191.1 GCA_034439655.1 Bacteroidota bacterium
ACATCCCGAAAGCCCCGCTTAATCCCGATAATTATCGGGATGCGGGGGGATTAGTCCCTTTCTTTTGGACTATTATATATTGAGTTTCGGTATAAAATATTATGAAAAAACATTTTTGAATACAATTATAAACAGACCAATGACTGTAAAAGCCGAACTTCTGGAACAAATTAATGCCATAAATGGAAAGGATATTTTTCTTCAACAGGTTTATGAGTTGGTAATGCTTAGTAATAATAGTGAGGCCACACATACAACTTCAGTAGAATTCAAAGGAAGTTTGGATGCGGCTAGAAAGCAGATAGATGAAGGCCAACATACAACTGTAGAGGAATTTAAAGAGAAATATAGTAAATGGTGCTAACCATCTGCCGTATGGCTCTAAATCCTAAATCCAGAATCCCAAATCCCTTTACTGCACTACCCACCTCACCACATAATTCCCTTTTTCGGTAGCTACATTTACTATATATATTCCAGCAGAAGGTGGAGTTAAAATAGCTGAGTTATTTGCTGTATTTTTTTGTACAATATTGCTATGTTCTTTTCCAGTTATATCATATACTTTTATGATAGTGTTTTCATTACTGTTATATTCTAATATGGAATAAAAACCGGTCGGGTTGGGGTAGAGTTTTATTTCGGAAGTATGATATTGTTTTAATCCAGTCGTGACCGATAAAGTTTGTGCTGTTGAATCAATACAGCCATTTGTAGAGTTTACAATTAGTTTTGTTGTATAAGGACCATTAGTAGTGTAGGTGTGGTTGGGAATCATTTGCGTGGCACTATCGCCATCACCAAAGTGCCAGAAGTAGGTGGGGTAATTTTTCACAATAGGGGTGAAGGTATAACTATTAAGAATGTTTGATATTTGAAATTCGGCAGTGGGTTCAGCTTTTATAAACATACTGTCGGAAAAGTTGTATCCCGAATTGTCATTAATATTTATATAAATTGTAGTGTCATTGGTAAATAAAAAGCTTATAGAATCATTGTAGGATGTTTGTCCACACCAAGTATAATATATGGGCGGCCATCCATTTTTCACAGAGGCTTTAAAGGAAGTTATATTTCCTTTGCAAGCACTGTCCCATGACCATGATGCCATTGGGAGTGAATCCACATCCACAGAATCTATATAGACATTCTTGCATTGTTGCGGTGTAGTTATTTCTAATTTCACAATAAACTTCCCGGCTGTTTTGTAAAGGTGATAAGGAGTCAATTGCATAGAAGAATCACCATCGCCAAAGTGCCAATCGTAATTTATATAATTCTGGACTAATGGAATAAAGTTATATAAATTTTTATTTTTGATCGACTGAAAGTGAGCAATAGGATTTGCACGAATATATAAACTATCAGAATAATAGAATCCCAAGCTATCCGTGATATCTATAAGAATTAAGGTATCATTTGTCAATAAAAAGCTAATTGAATCTATATTTTTAGTTTGTCCATTCCAGGCAATTTTAAAGGGCTTTTGTCCATTTAAAATCATCGCACGAATTGTAGTAATATTCCCTCGGCAAACACTGTCCCATTGCAGCTTAACGCTAGGTAATGAATCAACTATAACTAAATCACTATAAGTAGCAGCACATCCTTTTGCGGAGGTTACAATTAACTTGGGTTTATATTTTCCTTCAGTGCGATAAATATGTGAAGGTTTAATTTGAGTGGAACTATCACCGTCGCCAAAATACCATTTGTAGGTAGTGTAATAGCTATTTCCCGGTTCAAAAGTATAAATATATTTATTTTGATTTATGTTATAATTTGCCTGCGATTCCGCTTTTATTATAATACTATCCTTCAGATTGCAACCTAAACTCCTTGCTTCACATCTTATTACAGTATCATGTAACAAAAGGAAAGTGCCTGTATTCATTGTTGACGATAATCCGTACCATGTATAAATAAAACTAGTTTTTGGATGATTAATAATTGACTTCATAGTGCTATAATTATTTTTGCAAGCACTGTCCCACAGGAGCGTTTGAGAAGTGGGTACTGTATCAATAAAGACTGAATCGATGGCTTCGTTAATGCATCCTAAATATTCTGATTTAAGTTTATATATATTATATCCTGAAGTGTTAAATTGTATTACCGATGATTTGTTCTTATTATTTAGATCGGTAGAATCTCCAGAAGGAAAAGGATAGAACCATTGATACTGTTCGTTATTGTTGTATATATTGGAGCCCGCAATTGGTAGAGCTTTCAGCTCGGCTTTTCTACATCCTACATCTGTCGCTGTAAAGCTAATTTTGGGATATATATTGTTAACTAATATATAAAATGTTTTTGTACTGAAAGTTGGCAGTGGGCAACCATTGTCGCGTGCATCAATGGTAAATGAATAAGGGGTGGTACTTATATTGCTCGTGTCTGTTTGCCAACACATACTCCATTCGTCGTGTTTACCCACCGTTTTTTTACTAAATTGTGCATTGGGTATATTATTCGAGATAGTAATTGATACATCATCATTAATGTTTGTATCCGTAACGGTCATATTATCATAACAGATTTTTTCGCCAGCACACACAGACCTATTAGAATTTCCATTAATTATAGGAGTCATATTCCCGTTTATCTTTATGAAAAAATACAGTGGTAAATCTCTTCTGGAGAGTCCAATATTGACCATGCTTTTGCTGGATGAATCATATCGCCATTCTCTCATTAGTATAGCCACCTGTGCCGATTGCTGCTGAGTGGGTTTGAATTTGAGGGTAGCAGAAATTGAATCAAACATAAAACCTTTATATGAGGATGTATCAAAGTATTTCATGTTTGGAAATCCATCGTAATAGAAAGGAAACTTATAAGTATAATTGCTTTGATAATTGCATGCCTTGGTAGCCAATCGAAGAGCCGTGTCTAATTCATAAGATATCGAATCGTAATCTTTGAAGTCCGTAGCTCCAATATTAATACTTAGTTTAGTCCCTACATTATATAAAAATGTAGGCAATGCGTTTGGATTTGGAGATGAGTTTTTGATACACCTATCCATGTCCATATATGAATACAAATCTTGAGCACTACAGCAGGTACTGATACCTTGGGTCCTAGCACCCTGACTAAAGGACAACCTAAATTTGCAACAGCTACTCGACCAAAAAGATGGAAATTTGAAGGTGTCTTGAAACGTTACTTTCTCAATACCATAATTAAAAGTACACTTGGCATTAGCTCCATTAGGAAACCCATTTACATTGCATTTCCCTTGTTTGCATTTAGTACAAGATGTTTTACAAACCCCAGTCACATCGGTGCAATTAAATTGTGGTAAACCGATGGCTTTACTTAATCCGCATCCCGAAAGGTCTTTTATATTTAAAGTTATAGGGGATGCTTTGGAATTACTACAATCTTTATAAAGATCAATTGTAATTACATATTTGTCTGTTGAGATGTAGGTATATCTCATGTCAGCACCTAGCACATGATAGGCTTTGGACTCGCCAATGCCCCAAAATAATAAAACCAATAATAAAACTTGTAAATATTTCACCAAATAGCTTTTTTCTCTAAGACCTCAAATTGAGGAAAAGGGTTGCATGGGGGAAAAGGAATTAGAAATATTAGGGAAGCCATAAGTAGGCAATACAGTCATTTAAACAGCCGTATGCCCCTTATTCCTTCTCCTCCGTATTTTTCACTTCCGCCGTATCCCATTCCCACACCAAATAAGAATCAGAATACTCGAGCAATCGCTTATGGGTTTTGAATATACCAGAAGATGATTTCGAAAGTAACAGCAAACGGTTTTTAGCAGGAGCGATAATAAATTTGTAGGGTACCGAATCTAATTTTTCTATGGTACGAATTCCAAATTTTTCTCTAGCATATTTTATTAACTCTTTATCGTATGACTCATATTGATCTTCGGGTTTCGACAGCAGTAAAAGTTGTGTAATATTCTGCCGATTGTTATTGCTCGATTTGAAATATGTTTTCATCGAATACAACCACTCATTATAATATATAGTAGGTTCGGCTGCTATAAGAATTGGCGTGTTTTTGTCGCTATTTTCTTTAATATAGTCCAACATTTGGTTCGATTTAATTCCTTCGCACGCATATAAATAGGTGCGGTAGAACGCTACACCAACTTGACTTGTAGCCAAAAATATACTAACAATAATTGCATACTTATAATATTTCTGCCCATGTTCTAGCAAATACATAAGCCCAAAGCACACCGCCAATGCCGGGCCTAGGGTAGAAGGTATCAGATAACGCTCCGTCATGGTCGATTTCATATATATAACAAATTGCGGCCCCAGCAACAATATATTAAATATGATAATAAACCCAAAATCGGAAAAGAATTTCTTGAACAATATTTTTAGTTTTGTGTTACTTTGGTTTTTGACCCAGAATAATAACATCAATCCCAAAGAAATGGCAAAACCATTGGTGAGCAAAAACAACCACACTGCAGATTTGACAATGTTTATGATGTATTTGAAAGAGAAGCCGTCATATCCGGCATAACCAATAGTTTGATTGCCCACCAAAAATTTGATGCAGCACAATCCAATCAAAACTAATAAAATATTGACGCTGCAAAAAAGTTTATTGTTTTTTATTATTTCCCAATTTAAATGCTGATTTTTCATATACAGCATCCAAACGGTAAAAGCAGGAATGGCTATCAAAAACGTTTCTTTGAACATCGCTCCCGAAATAATAAAAATGAAGTATAATTTATATTTCAGAATTTTAGAGAACATTGATTTCGCATCCCAGGTATATATATAACAAGCAGCCAATATACAGGTTAAACCCTCTGTTTCGCCCAAGCCAAGCCTATACCATAAGGCTACTTGCATGCCCATCATGCTCATAAATGAAAATAATAGAGAGAGTAACCTATTACCCTTAAATGTTTTTAATCCCAATAAAAATAATAAGGATGCTGCGAGCATCGCATGCAGTAAATCATAATAGTAATAGTTATTAAAAGTATCGCCCCAAAGATAGATTTTGGTGATATAAGTAATATAATAAAAAAAGCGGAATCGAATTTCTAAATCGTTGCTTATCCATTTTTTCATGGTGGGCCAATATCCATCGGCTTTTAAATCGTCTGATATCTGATATATGGCATGGTCGTCGGTAAAATGGAATCCACTTTGGAACGCCCCACTCAGTTTTAAAAATAAAAACCAAAATAGACAGAGTCCAATAAGTGTATATATAACCTTCGATTTATATTTCATTAGCAAACATTCATTCCGCAAGCAATTCTCACCATGTTCACTTATTCACTGAGCCTTTATAGGTTTTCAAATATTCGTTGGCTCTCGTTATGTGAGGTTGCTTACACTCGTAAAACCTATAAAAAGCCAAACCTTTACTCACACCAAAACAGGAACATTTACAGTCGTCATAAAAATACTTCAATACCTCTTCTACTTCACTGGCTTTGTTCACATGTTCGTGGTTCATTAGTATATGATAGGGAAGTTTGTGTTTCAGCCAAAATTCGATACCTGTGGTAAGTGTATAGCCAAGTTTCCAAAGTATCGTTCCTTCATTGGGGATTGAAATTCGCAAACTACCTCCTTCGTTCATCATAAGGCAGCTTTTAGCCACCACCTTAGGTAAATCTGTTACATGCTCGAAAGTGGCAATAGCAGTAATTCGGTCGTATTGTGGTTTTAATTCTATTTCGTCGATATCGTTATAAATATTGCGAACCTTGGCCAGCAAAGGATTTCCTTCAAACAAACTTTTAAAGGGTTCAATAATATCGTAAGGTGCCGTGTCTTCATATTGCAGTTGGTTGAGTGTCCCCGCACCTATTTCTAAGGTAGCTTTATCGTTTTTACCTTGTAAGTCGGCAGCCGCTTTTTTGTGTAACCATTCCTCCATTTTGTTCGATACTGAAGTGGCGGCAGTAGCACCATCGCGGTTTTTCTTATAGTGGTCGGCATAAATTTTTTGGTAGGCTTCGGGCAGCACCGAGCGTTGTTTTGGGAAATTTTCGAACATAGTTTTGGTTAAAAAAGGTTTCAAAAATACAGGAAAATAAATATAAGAATGCAGTGTATTTCATATCAGGCAAAAGTTTCCTATTTTTGACCCGTGAAAAAATATATACTCCCACTATTGCTTCTGGTATTAATCAACGACCTTGCTGCACAAAAAAAAGATGCTTTTGTTATATATGATAGCAAAGGCAAAAAAGTGTCTTACGCCACCATGCTCAAGTCAATGTCGGAGGCCGATGTGGCCTTGTTTGGCGAACAACATAATTGTGCCATCGCTCATTGGCTGCAGTTGGAAACTCTCAAAGATTTATATCGTAAACGTAAGCTTACTTTGGGGGCAGAAATGATTGAAGCCGATAACCAATCCGCTTTAGATTTATTCGTAAGCGGTAAAATTAACCAAAAAGCTTTTGATACCTTGGCAAGGCTATGGCCCAATTATAAAACTGATTACGCCCCGCTTGTCAATTTTGCCAAAGACAGTCATTTGGTCTTTGTGGCCACCAATATCCCCCGTAAATATGCCAATCTGGTTTTCAAACGTGGTTTTCAAACACTTGACAGTTTAACGGCTCTCGAGAAAACATGGATGGCACCTTTGCCCATGGCGTACGATTCTACTTTGCCAGGTTATCTTAAAATTATAGAAATGATGGGCGGACATGGGGGCTCAAATATGCCCAAGGCTCAAGCCACTAAAGATGCTACCATGGCTTATTTCACTTTAAAAAATTATATACCCGGCAATCTATTTGTTCATTTCAATGGTGCGTTTCACAGCGATAATTTTGAAGGGATATTATGGTACTTGAAAAAAGATAGACCCAATTTAAAATATATTACAATCAGTACCGTAACTCAAGAAAACATATATAAACTACTGGATGAAAACAAAGCTAAAGCCGATTTTATTATTTGTGTGGATGAAGATATGACAACAACTTATTAGTATAAAGTATAAAGTATAAAGTAGCTAGCCCGCCGCGGCGGGAAGTAGCAAGTATAAGGTATAAAGTAGGGAGTTTAGGATTGGGATCTTTTGTACTTAATACCAATTCTTAAACTAAAACAGTTCTCTGCCTGTGGCCGATTTAGTTTTTAGAATGGTAATGCCGAACTACATCCCGAAAGCCCCGCTTAATCCCGATAATTATCGGGATGCGGGGGAATTAGTCCCTTTCTTTTGG
>JAWXAU010000192.1 GCA_034439655.1 Bacteroidota bacterium
CCGACACTCAATATATAATAGTCCAAAAGAAAGGGACTAATCCCCCCGCATCCCGATAATTATCGGGATTAAGCGGGGCTTTCGGGATGTAGTTCGGTACTACCATTCTAAAAACTAAAGCCGCCACAGGCGGAGAACTATTTTAGTTTAAGAATTGGTATTAGATAATACATTCAAATACAAATTCAAAACTTTGAATCATGCTTTGCATCCAAGTAATTAGACTCTAGCCCACTTGCTTATATCCTATCCGCTCTCTGCTTACAAAATCAGCCTGTATTTCTTTATCGCACAAAAGCATATTTAATGCTTCATACACATCTTCAAATTGCTTGTTGTTTTTCTTTTCCAGTTTGGCAATCTTATCTGCTAATTCTTTATAACTTATTGCAAAATGTCGTATCATGACGAATGCCCTAACTATTGATATATTTACCTCAATGGCTTTGTCAGAATTGAGAACAGAACTGAGCATTGCCACGCCATGCACTGTGAATGCAAAAGGTAAATACTTTGGATATCTGCCTCTCCCAGTCTCTATGGTGCTAAAACTGCACCTTAGAGATCCCCACTCATCTTTAGCGAGTTCGAACATAAAATCAGATGAAAATCTGTTGATGTTTACTTTCACGGCTCTTTTCAGCTATTTAGTTTCGGTTTCATACAATTCGGAAAGGTCGAAAACTAACATAACTTTTTGATCTCTGATCTCATAAATTCGTTTTTGAATGATTTATATACTCATACTTATTACAATATTTGTAGATGTGGCAAAATGTATCTTGTTATTTTTACAATTTGTGTCTCCAAACTAGTCGGGTGGAAACACCTGATTACACATGTCGGGTGTTTCCACCCGACAACAAAAACAGGGACAGTTATCGAGGTCATTGTACATTACTCGTTGACAACCTATAAATTCCTATTTGTATTTTCGCATCAAATTAACTTCAATACAGGATATTCATGAAAAAACAATATATAATAGTCTTGGCACTTATATTAATTACGAGCAGTTATTTTATATATAGTTCGGTACAAAATTCTAGTCCCCATCCTATCTATAAATTTGGCGATGTGGTAGACAGTTTAAATGGAGTTTATGTATATTATAATGGAAGGGTGAGCCACACTGGAGAAAGGAATACCACTAAGGATGGATATAATATTGGCTTAAAGTATCAATGTGTTGAATTTGTGAAACGATATTATTACGAGTATTATCGCCATAAAATGCCCGACACTTATGGCAATGCTAGAGATTTTTTTGATGCAAAAGTGAATGATGGTGAATTAAACACTGCACGAAATTTATTACAGTTTTCTAATCACAGTAAATTGAAGCCCAAAGTGGGCGATCTTATTATTTTAGACGGACATTGGGGCAATAAATATGGACATGTAGCTATTGTATGCTCAGTAACCCAGAGCAATATTTCTATTATACAGCAAAACCCGGGCGTGTTTGATAAGTCTCGTGTAGAAATGGAACTCGATTCTGCGAATTCGAAATTTGAAGTGAAGAACTCTATGGTTTTAGGATGGTTGCGGAAGAAGTAACTTTTCGATAAAATTAGTGCTTCATACTTTTAACTGCACTATGGTTAAAAATTGAAACACTAAGAAGCTAAGTTACTTTGAGGTTTTTCTTTGGGTATTATTTGTGGGCAAAATACAAATTCCCACCCTTATTGTTGCAACACCAATGAATTACCATTTTATATCAATAGGTGGGGCAGTGATGCACAATATGGCACTGGCTCTGCACCAACTGGGGCATACCATTACTGGCAGCGACGATGAAATATTTGAACCCGCCAAAAGCAGACTTGCAAATGCCGGTTTATTGCCAAACGAGATTGGTTGGTTCCCTGAAAAAGTAGATGCTAATTTGAATGGCGTGATACTGGGCATGCATGCAAAGGCCAATAATCCTGAACTTTTAAAAGCCAAGGAACTCAATATTCCTATATATTCATTTCCACAATTTATATATGAACATGCCAAAGATAAAACCCGTGTTGTAATTGGCGGCAGTCACGGCAAAACCACGAGCACCGCCATGTTGATGCATGTGCTGCGAGAAACAAAAAGAGATTTTGATTATATGGTCGGCTCGCAGCTTGCGGGTTTTGATACAATGGTGAAATTGAGCAATGCCCCACTCACTATTTTGGAAGGCGATGAATACCTCACTTCACCGCTAGACCTGCGACCCAAGTTCCATTTATATTTTCCACAAATTGCCATGCTTACGGGCATCGCTTGGGATCATATCAATGTATTTCCCACATTTGAAAACTATATAGAACAGTTTGAAATATTTATAAACCAATTGCCCGATGGTGCTCCCCTAGCATATTACGAAGGCGATGAGCACTTGCAAGCATTAGCCGCCAAACACAGAGGGCGTTTGCGATTAATGCCTTATAGAGAGCTGGAAAATCGCCCGACAAATATTGATGGTTATAAAACCATTATACAAACCGCCATTGGCCCAGTGGGGTTGAAAATATTTGGGCAGCACAATTTGCAAAACCTGGCTGGCGTATATTTATTGAGCAAGGAGCTGGGCATTGGAGATTTAGAATTTTACCAGGCTATATCTACTTTTGACGGCACGGCTAAACGTTTGGAGTTACTATATGACAAAGAAAATACTACAGTTTATAGAGATTTTGCACACAGCCCATCCAAACTCAAAGCCACGGTGAATGCGGTGCGAGAGCAGTATATAAATAGGAAGTTGACTGCCTGTTTCGAGTTGCATACCTATAGCAGTTTGAACAAAGATTTCTTGAAAGAATATCAAAACAGCATGGATGTGGCCGATGATCTTATCATATATTATAATGCTCATTCGTTCGAAATAAAAAAAATGGAACCTTTGCAAAAGGCCGAAGTGCAAAACGCATTTGGAACTAAAGCCATTATATTTGACCAAACAGCCGACCTGCAAAATTTCCTCCAACAGCTTGATTATGAAAACCGTGTACTGCTGCTGATGAGTTCGGGTTCGTTTGATGGCATCGCCTTAAATTTTTGGGAGAAATAATTAATATCTTTTACCAATTTTTCATTAACCTTTGCAGTTGATATACTTGTAATAAAAACCATGAAATTTTCTTCGCCGTGGCGAATACAAAGAGCAAAAAAATAAATAAATGAGTAAAAAAATCATAATACAATTCTTAATTTTTGCGGCCATCAGTATTTCAATAGCCTCCATCAACCTTAACCACAGCACCATGAGCGACGCACTTCACCACGAATATATGGATACCACCATAATGCCGGGTAACGATTTTTATCATTATGCAGTGGGGAATTGGATTAAGAACAACCCCGTTCCGGCTAGCGAAAGCCGTTGGGGAAGTTTTAATGAAGTAGAAGAACGAAATAAGAAAATATTGTTGGGTATATTAGAAAGTGCTGCTATATCAAACGCTCCCGAGGGCAGTAACCGCCGCAAGATTGGTGATTTTTATAAGAGTGGAATGGATAGTGAAATTATGGAAAAGCAAGGCATCGAACCTGTGACTCCATACCTTGCTGAAATAAAGAAAATGAAAAATATAGATGACCTCAATAAATTACTCGGCAAATGGCAAAGCCAAGGAAACGGGATGTTGTTTAATTTTTCTGTAGAACAGGATTTGAAAGAAAGTTCGCTCATGATTCCTTACTTCAACCAAGGCGGATTGAGCATGCCTGATAGAGATTATTATTTTAAAGAGGATGAAAAAAGTGCGAAGCTTCGCACTGAATTAGAGAATACAATGGTCTCGATTTTCAAACTCATGGGGGAAGTAGATGCCGATGCGAGACCACATGCACGCACTGTGATGCAAATGGAAACTCGATTGGCAAAAGCCAGTATGGATCGTGTTACTTTACGCGACCCTTATGCCAGCTATCATAAAATGACGCTGCAATCATTCACCAATGAATTATCGAAAAATACCAATTGGTTGGTGATGGCAAAATATTTTGGTTTGCCCAAGGTAGACAGTATTATAGTTGGTCAACCTGATTTTTTTAAAGAGGTTAATACGATGATGACTGAAATTCCAATTCAGGATTGGAAAACATATTTAAAATGGCAGTTGATTCGTGATGCTTCTCCTTATCTCAGCGACAATTTTGCATCGGAGCATTTTCGTTTTTATTCTACCATCATGCGTGGCGTAAAAACGAGAAAGCCCAGAAACGAACGTGTAATGAAAACGGTAGAAGGCTTGATGGGTGAAGCAGTAGGGCAATTATTTGTAGAAAAGAATTTTAAAGTGGAGGCCAAATCACGTATGCTCAAAATGGTTAAAAATCTACAAGATGCATTCCGGGTGCGAATACAAAAACTGGAATGGATGAGCCCTGAAACCAAAGTGAAAGCCACAGAAAAATTGGATAAATTTATGGTAAAAATTGGGTATCCTGATAAGTGGAAAGATTATTCAACCTGCAAAATAAAAAACCAAGCTTTTGTATTAAATGTGATGGAAGCATCAGCTTATGAATATAAAAGAATGATTGCCAAATTTGGCCGCCCAGTGGATAGAACTGAGTGGGGAATGGCTCCTCAAATGGTGAATGCTTATTATAATCCTTCTTTGAACGAAATTGTATTCCCAGCAGGGATATTACAGCCTCCTTTCTTCGACCCCAATGCCGATGATGCTATGGTATATGGTGCTATTGGTGCTGTGATTGGGCACGAGATGACCCATGGTTTCGATGACCAAGGTTGCCAGTTCGACGCGGTGGGGAATTTGAAAATGTGGTGGACCGATGAAGACAAAAAGCGTTTCGATGCAAAAACTGCTATGGTTGTTGCACAATTCGATGCATATACTGTGCTCGACGATGTGCACGTAAATGGCAAATTAACTTTGGGCGAAAACATCGCAGATTTAGGTGGACTTATGATAGCCTTAGAAGCATTCAGAAGTACCGATGAAGGAAAAAGAAATTTAGTAGTACATGGGGTTCCCGCCGATCAAAGATTCTTTTTATCGTGGGCCAATGCTTGGAAGAATAATATAACAGAACCTGCCCTTCGCCAACGCATTATGACCGATCCACACAGCCCGGGAGAGTTCCGCTGCAATGGCCCAATTAGCAATATGGACGATTTTTACAATGCATTTAAAATAAATACCGGAAAGATTTTTAGACCTGTAAACGAACGAGCAAGAATTTGGTAATTGAGTGCTGCAGATGCTTGTGTTTGTTAACTTCAAGCAAATTATATATATAATAAAATGGAAGATTTAAAAGCAACTGTTAAACAAAAATTTATAGAATACCTGGAACTTAAAGGTCAGCGTAAAACTCCTGAGCGTTTTGCCATTTTGGAGGAGATATATTCTAAAAAAGAACACTTCGATGTGGAAAGATTATATGACCAAATGAAAGAGCGAAACTATAGAGTGAGTCGTGCTACAGTATATAATACTTTGGATTTATTATTAGAATGTGGCTTGGTTGCCCGACATCAGTTTGGCGAGAATATGGCAGTATTTGAACAAGCCTATGGATACAAGCAACACGACCACATGATATGTAACCATTGTACTAAAATTTTAGAATTCTGCGACCCGCGTATCCAGCAAATACAAAATATGATAGGCGGAATCCTGAATTTTAATATCACCTCGCATTCTCTCAATTTATATGGAGAACCACAAACCAATAAAAACGGAAAATGTATAAACTGTAACAAGCTAGTACCGAAGAAATAGGAGGAAGGAAGTTAGGAGGAAGGAAGTAGGAATAAGGAGTAAGGGGTAAGGAAGTATAAAGTAGTAAGTATAAAGACAATTTAGCTTAAATAAAAACATGATAATAGTTTCTAATATTGTTTCATTAACCATTAACCCAGTAGCGGCGGGTATCATTTATCATTCAATCATAATTCATTAAATAATTAAATAATTTGTTTCCAACCCTCACTTCCATATTACAATACCTGTTTGGTATTAATATATTATTGCCAGTTCAAACTTTTGGGTTGCTATTGGCTATTTCATTCATTGCTGCTTATTGGGCAATGAGTAAAGAACTGAAACGCAAGGCTGGCCTATTTGCCGACATTCCTACACAAATGGAAATAGGCAAACCTAAAACAAAAATGGATTACCTTATAGCCGTTGTTACTGGGTTTTTATTGGGTTATAAACTTGGGCTCATGTTCACCGACTATGATACTTTTTCCAACAATCCACAAGATGCCATATTATCTTTAAAAGGGAATATATTAGGGGGTGTTATATTAGGTGGCCTGATGACCTATTTTACTTGGAACGAAGATCGACAAAACCGCAAAACACCGCACGAAATCAAAACTATTATATTAAAACCACACCAGCTCATGGGAAGTATAACTGGGCTTGCGGCTATTTGGGGTTTGATCGGTGCCAAACTTTTCGACAATTTAGAAAATCCTGCTTTATTAATCGAAGACCCTATTGGTTCTCTACTTTCATTTAGCGGACTTACTTTTTATGGCGGACTTATCTGTGGGGCAGCAGCAGTATTGTGGTTTGCACGCAAAAAAAATATAAACTTATTACATTTAATTGATTCCTCCGCCCCCGCTTTAATATTGGCTTATGGAGTGGGTCGTATCGGTTGCCAATTGAGTGGCGATGGCGATTGGGGAATTGTGAACACTGCTCCCAAGCCAGCGTGGATGGGTGTATTGCCTGATTGGGTATGGTCGTTCAAATACCCACACAATGTAAATAGCGAGGGCCTACCCATACCTGGTTGTGTGGGGCCGCATTGTAGTGAGCTACCTTTCCCCGTGTTCCCTACGCCCATCTACGAAACCATTATGGCACTTGCTATATTTGGTATACTGTGGATGTTACGCAAACGTATTTCCATACCTGGCATGTTGTTTTCTATATATATGATACTAAATGGTGCCGAGCGATTATTGATAGAACAAATACGCGTAAACGAGCGTTATCACTTGGGCTCATTCAGTTTCACACAAGCCGAATTGATAGCAGTATTGATGATGGCAGCGGGATTAGCTGGTATTGTCATCACCAAAATATGGGCCTCGAAAAAACCCATATTAGAACCTTCCGAAAATTGAGCACCATATTTGTTATGAATAATAATATTCATATATAAAGCATCATGAAAATTAAGATTATCATTATTATATTATATTTTTTCGCAGGAAATATATTTGCCCAACACACCACGGTGGTGGTAGAAAATGATACCATTCTCGTTTCAGAATTGCCCACCTTTACCTACACGGCTAAGATGACTGAGGAACAACGTAGAGCCTATTATCGATTAATTAGCAGGGTGAAATTTGTATTGCCTTATGCGAAAATGGCCGCTTTCCATTTGCAACAAGTAGAGCAAAAACTACAAGCAATTCCTTCCAAAAAAGATAGAAAAAAATTCGTTAAAAAATATTCCAAAGAACTAAAGGAATCATTCCAGAAACAACTTAAAAACTTAACGATTGACGAAGGAAAACTAATGGTGAAACTAGTGAGCAGAGAGACTGGAGCTACTGTTTACGGCATTATGAGCGAATACTATGGTAGTGCCGAAAAATTCTTTTATAATTCCTTTTCCAGTCTATATGGATATGATTTGGATGAAACTTATGACCCCGTAGAAAATTTCCAAATAGAAAAAATAATTCACGATTATAAATTAGAATAATGACTTCACCCCGTTTCAACTTCGACGAACATATAATATATAACAATGCAGGGCTACTCGTGGTGAACAAACCACCCTTTATTCCCAGCCTCGACGAGCGAAATTTCACCACTACCAGTTTATTACAGTTGCTGCGAAAGAAGTTCCCAAGTGTGCAGTTGTGCCATCGCTTAGATCGTGAGACATCGGGTATTATGATAACTGCCACAAGTAATGAAGTATTTAAAAAAGTAAATAAACTTTTCGAAGACAGAGCAATCGCAAAAGAATATCATGCTATAGTAGATGGCGTTAAAAAAATGGAAACCCTAGAAATAAGTTTGCCCATACGCGAAACAAAAAAAGCTACAGTAGTAATTGACCATGCAGGCAAACCTGCTCACACTATATTTAATTCCATAGAATTTTTCAGGCATTTTACTTTGTTATCTTGCAAACCAACTACAGGACGCATGCACCAAATTAGAGTTCACCTTGCCAGCCAAAATACACCCATCACGGGCGATCTATTATATGGAGGCAAATTGCCCATGATGTCGTGGATAAAGCGTAATTATAAGATGGCAAAGTATGCCGAAGAGAAACCTATTTTCGATCGGGTAGCTTTACATGCACGCACGATATCTTTTGAACTTGATGGAGAACATTTATCGTTTGAAGCCCCCTACCCTAAAGACCTAGAAGTATTTTTGAAAATTTTGGGGAGGTATGATACGTTTTAAAATTAATACCGTCATTCTGAGTCCCGTTATTGATAGTGCTAAATTATATATATACCTTTTAAAACGAGATGAAGAATCTGCCCAAATTTGTACTACTCTACAATTATACCAATTCTTAAACTAAAATAGTTCTCCGCCTGTGGCGGATTTGGTTTGTAGCGGAAGTTAAAACATACTTTATAGCAACAGCAGAAGTTTGCCTAATAAAAGCCCCAAAATGTAGCCACTAAAAGTTGATAACTTTGTTAATAAATA
>JAWXAU010000193.1 GCA_034439655.1 Bacteroidota bacterium
AGCATTTATAGGTGTTCTTCAGAATATAGAATTTATCAACATATTAACATAGTTAGACTTATCAAGGGTTTTGAATACGTGTTGTACCTGAGTAGTTACCATTATAGCTACTCTGAAGATATTATTCTCATATATATTGCGTCCCTAAAGGGAATTTTTAGTTGTCTTTTTTTAATATTACCGAGATTTCGTCCCTCTGGGACTTCAAGACGGTTTATATTAAAGCAAAAGTCACATGTGCAATATCCCAGCGGGATAAAATATCGGCAAGAAAATGGTACACACAATCCCCTTAAAGTTCCTTTAAGGACAATATTACACCTTCCAAACACTGAAAGTATGGGCATAAAATTCGCTCGTTATATAGTACTTTCGCAACCCAAAAACCAAACGAAACAAAATACCGTTTATTCTGTTATATATCACTCATGCTAGGCTTCCGTTTCTCTGATTATAAGCAACCCAATCAAACTCCATTTGATAGGCTATTCGATATATTCAAACAGTTGCTAACCTATACCAGTGGCGACTTTAATGATGCTATCAGTTGGCTTACCGAACTCGATAAAGAATATAAACTTACTGAGCCTGATTATGGCATTGGTAATTTTATTCAAGACCTAAAGGATAAAGGTTATATTAAAGATGATGAGCCTGGGTCTGGTGAGTTTGTGATTACTCCCAAAACAGAGCAAGCCATTCGGCAACAAGCTTTGGAGAAAATTTTTGGCAAACTCAAAAAAGGAAAATCAGGGAATCATGCCACCAAATATACAGGTAGTGGAGATGAGTTGAGTAGTGATAGTCGTCCGTTTCAGTTTGGTGATTCGTTGGAGCAAATATCCATGCTCGAGTCCATGAAAAATGCCCAAGTGAACAATGGTATCGCCAATTTTCAAATCACAGAAAATGATTTGGAAGTAAAAGAGAAAGAGCATAAAACACAAACTTCTACTGTGCTGATGATTGACATTTCGCACTCGATGATATTATATGGTGAGGATAGAATTACGCCTGCAAAAAATGTAGCAATGGCATTGGCAGAACTTATCAAACGCAAATATCCAAAAGATACTTTAGATATTATAGTTTTTGGTGATGATGCTTGGCAAATTGAAATAAAAGAATTGCCTTACTTGCAAGTAGGTCCTTATCATACCAATACGGTAGCGGGTTTGGAGCTTGCAATGGATTTATTACGCAGAAGAAAAAATGCGAACAAACAAATTTTTATGATAACAGATGGAAAACCTACTTGCTTAAAAGAATATGGGAACTATTATAAGAATAGTTTTGGATTGGATAAAAAAATATTGAACAAATGTTTTACCCTCGCACAAAGTTGTAGACGATTAAAAATACCGATTACCACTTTTATGGTAGCCAGCGATCCATACCTGCAAGAATTTGTACACGATTTCACACAAGCCAATAATGGCAAGGCTTTCTACACCTCACTACAAGGATTGGGTGAATTTATTTTTGAAGATTTTGAACGGAATAAGAAGAAGAGAATATAGTAAACAGTGGGCAATAAGCCTCGGCGGGCAGTGCTCCGCCTTGGCGGACGGCGTCAGCTACTGACTACTGCCCGCCGCGGTGGGCTGACTACTGCCCGCCGCGGTGGGCTGACCACTGACCACTGACCGCTACGGCGGGCTAACTACTAACTACTAAAAAAAAACTAATGACTATAAATATTAAAACACTCGGTGAGTTAAAAAAATTAGGTTATATAAGCAAAACTATTAAAGATGAATTGCGGAATAATTTGATTACGAAAATCAAAAACAAGGAAAATGTTTTTAAAGGTATTATAGGCTTTGAAGACTCGGTAATCCCAGAAATAGAACGTGCCATCCTTTCACGCCACAATATGAATTTACTGGGCCTCCGTGGACAAGCAAAGACCAGAATTGCCCGGCAAATTACAGAATTGTTGGATGAATATACACCTATTATAGATGGTAGTGAATTGAATGATGATCCACTGAATCCTATATCAAATTTTGCTAAACAATTGATTATAGAAAAAGGTGCTAAAACTCCAATTTCTTGGTTACATCGTAGCGAAAGATATATAGAAAAATTAGCAACCCCCGATGTATCCATTGCCGATTTAATTGGTGATGTAGACCCTATCAAAGCTGCAAATCTCAGACTTAGTTATGCTGATGAACGTGTGATACATTATGGCATTATACCTCGAAGTAATCGTTGTATATTTGTTATAAACGAATTGCCCGATTTGCAAGCTCGTATACAAGTTGCACTATTTAATATATTACAAGAAGGGGATATACAAATTCGTGGATTCAAGTTAAGAATTCCTTTGGATATAGAATTTATTTTTACCGCAAACCCCGAAGACTATACAAACAGAGGCAGTATCGTTACACCTTTGAAGGATAGGATTGGTAGTCAGATTCTCACACATTACCCAAAAAGTATAGAATTATCAAAACAAATTACTGCTCAAGAAGCAAAATTATCTGAGCATCAAAAACAAAATATTATAGTTGGAGATTTAATTGCAACTATTATAGAACGTATTGCTTTTGAAGCCAGAGAAAGTGAATTTGTGGATACGAAAAGCGGAGTCTCTGCAAGATTAACTATATCCGCCTTTGAAAATTTAGTGAGCACGGCCGAACGCAGAATGCTACTGAACGGAGAAGAAAAAACTCATGCAAGAATTAGTGATTTGATTGGTGTTATTCCTGCGGTTAATGGAAAAATAGAATTGGTATATGAAGGTGAGCAAGAAGGTGCGGGTATTGTAGCTCAGAACTTATTGGGCAAAGCAATTCGCAATGAATTTATACAATTATTTCCTGACCCAAGTAAATTAAAAAAGAAGAATATAGCGACTCCCTATGATAATATTATAAACTGGTTTGGCGAAGGGAATGTATATGATATATTATTATTGGAAAATGATAAAGCATATAAGAAAGGATTGGAAAATGTTCCTGGTCTTAGTGATTTTGTAGAAACTTATATTCCTAAACTTAGTAAAAATGAAAAGCTATTAATGATGGAGTTTGTTTTATTTGCTATGGCAGAACATTCGCTTATCGGGAAGAATAGTTTGCTACGTGGTGTTCAGTTCAAAGATATTTTAGGCTCTATGTTTTCTGAGAAAAATTTGTTTAGGGATTTGTAGTGCTCTCCCGTGTCGTCATTCTGAGGCACGCCAGAATAGAATCTTAAACAAACAACAAATCTTAAAGGCGTAACGAAGAATCTCTTGAAATCGGAGACCAACCTCTACCGTC
>JAWXAU010000194.1 GCA_034439655.1 Bacteroidota bacterium
CACTACCATTTTGCCGAATGTATCTATTGATACGCCTACCAATCGTTTGAATTTGTCGACTTTGTAATTCTGTATTTCTTTCCATTACATAAATGAAAGCTCATACTTAATTGTTTCTATTCACTAAAAACTTCGATTTATTTATCCATATACGTATGTGAATTATGAAAGAGGTCTAATAAATATTGCTAGTCTTTTTAAACATATAGATCTTTAATATCTTAGGTTCAGACCCCTAGTTTGCCTTCCTTCTCCATACCGCTAACTAATTCACAAATTTGATCTTCAGATAAAAATACATATTTGCCCCTTTTAAAATGTCTTATTGAAGTAAAATACAAACTATCATAACAAATTATTAGTGAGTCTTTATACGGACTAAATGGATTATATCCTTGCACATATTTTGTCTTTTGAAAAGTGTCTAAAAGTGCTTCTAAGATTTGAAAAGTATCATTCATATTCTCTACCTTGATTACAGTTTGCTTTTCATAAGCAGAATTATCCTTACATTATTTAATAATTATGCAACATGAGAATAATGGCAGTATCAATTTATATACTAAATTCATATCAAGAAAACCATAAAATGAAAAATATAAAATAACAATTATAAAATAACCTTGTGGCCTCTACAGGAATCGAACCTGTACCAAGAGAATCGGAATCTCTTATTCTATCCATTAAACTAAGAGGCCAAATAAGTTTACAAATATATTATAGAAAGTTGATATGATTGCAGCCCCTCTATTCGCCGCGGCGAATCCCTGAGGGGAGACTGACTCCTACTAAGGTTGAAAGACTTTCTCTTATAACAAACTCGGGTATTTAAATATTAATTCGCTACACGTCGTTCAAGTTCTTGCAGTTCATCCCTCAACATAGCCGCTTGTAAAAAGTCCATCTCTTTGGCGGCTTGTGCCATACGTTTGCGAGTTTGGTCGGCGAGCTTTTGCAGTTGTTCTTTGTTCATATATTGTACGAGTGGATCGGCTGCCAATGCGGGTGTTTCTGGCTCCGCATAATAACTTTCATGCGTAGGTGCATCCACACGGAAATCGCTTAATGAAGTTTGTTTGAATATATCTTCTTTCGATTTCAATATCGTTGTTGGCGTTATACCATGCAAAGTATTATAAGCCATTTGCTTTTCGCGTTTACGCAAATTATCATCCATGGTGCGTTGCATACTGTTTGTAATTCTATCAGCATACATTATAACTTTGCCTCGTGAGTTACGTGCAGCACGACCAATAGTTTGTATCAGTGATCTGTCGCTACGTAAAAATCCTTCTTTATCTGCATCCAAAATTGCAACAAAAGAAACCTCGGGCAAGTCCAATCCCTCACGCAATAAATTCACGCCTATCAAAACATCAATCACGCCCACCCTTAGGTTGCGTAGTATCTCTACGCGGTCGAGGGTTTTCACTTCGCTATGTATGTAACTACATTTTATATTTAATCGGGCTAGATATTTTGTCAATTCTTCTGCCATGCGTTTGGTGAGCGTGGTTACCAAAACTCTATCGCCCATTTTAATTCTTTCTTCAATTTCATCCATCAAATCATCTACTTGATTTACACAGGGACGAATCTCAATCACAGGGTCTAACAATCCAGTTGGTCTAATTAATTGTTCCACTACAACGCCCTCTGAACGGGCCACTTCATAGTCGGAAGGAGTTGCACTAACATATATAGTTTGTCCTATCATACCTTCAAATTCATTAAAAGTAAGCGGCCTATTATCTAATGCACTGGGCAATCGGAAACCATGTTCTACTAAAGTAGTTTTTCTGCTTCTATCACCGCCATACATGGCTCGCACTTGTGGTAAGCTCACATGACTTTCATCAACCACCAATAAAAAATCATCATCAAAATAATCTAATAAACAGAAAGGTCTATCACCTGCATTTCGATTATCCATATAACGACTATAGTTTTCAATGCCGCTACAGTAACCAAGTTCACGCATCATTTCCAAATCGAAAGTTACTTTTTCTTCCAATCTTTTTGCTTCGAGATTCATGCCGAGTGATCTAAAATATTCTACTTGGCCCACCATATCATCTTGTATCTTGTTAATGGAGTGCATCATCGAATCACGATTGGTCACATATATATTGGCAGGAAAAATTGCCATATTATCTTGCTTTTCTAGGGTCTTTCCAGTTCCTGGATCAAAAGTAGAAATGGCTTCAATTTCATTGCCGAAAAATACAATTCTATAGGCATAATCACCATAGGCTACAAATACATCTACATTATCGCCTTGCACCCTAAAATTTCCACGGTCGAATATTGCCGTAGTGCGACTGTAAAGGGAATCCACCAACTTATATAATAAAGTATTGCGACTCATTTTCATGCCCGGGTGCAAACGAATAATAGAATCTTCATAGGCTTTTGGATTACCCGCACCATATATACAGGAGACCGATGCCACCACCAAAATATCTCGTCTTCCTGATAGCAAAGTAGAAGTGGTTCTCAAACGAAGTTTTTCAATCTCCTGATTGATGGCCATATCTTTTTCTATATAAGTATTCGAGCTGGGGATGAAAGCCTCGGGTTGGTAATAATCATAATAAGAAACATAATACTCGATGGCATTATTGGGGAAAAATTGTTTGAACTCGCCATAAAGTTGAGCTACCAAGGTTTTATTATGACTCAATACCAAAGTCGGTCTTTGAATTTGCTGCACCACATTGGCAATGGTAAAAGTTTTTCCACTACCCGTTACGCCCAATAGCACTTGTGCTGGATCGCCACGTTTAATACCCGCAACAAGCTGTTCAATAGCTACAGGTTGGTCGCCAGTGGGCTTAAAAGTGGAGGTGAGTTCAAAATTCATAATTGATTTGCAAAAATAAGTTATAATTTTGGTGGAAATTGATGTAATTCGCAGCAAATTGTTAGAGAGCTTAAAACATATAGACCACCAACTGTTTAATTTCATTAACCATAATTTGTCCAATGGTTTTTGTGATTGGCTAATGCCCTACCTCCGAATTATGTGGTTGTGGTTTCCATTATATATATTTTTGTTTTGGTTATTATATAAAAAAAACGGACTCAAAAATACCGGTTTTATTTTGATTGCATTTGCTATCACTATTGGCATCAGTGATGCGATAGTTGCAAACGGTTTCAAGCATATTATACAACGTCTCAGACCTTGCCATTATAAGGATATTGAAGGTATCGCACCCATTGTCCGTGCTAGTTGTGGTAGCGGATTTAGTTTTATTTCAGCACATGCTACCAACCATTTTGCAATAGCGATGTTTTTTATATGTCTTTTCCAAAGTGCTCACAAATATTGGTTATTATTATGGGCTGCAACTATAGCTTTTGCAAGTGTATATATTGGGGTTCACTATCCTGTTGATGTAACTGTAGGAGCAATTTCTGGCTCACTGGTAGGTTGGTGGACTGGCAGAACTGCGAGGGATTTGTTATGATAAATAAATTGGATTATTATATATAATACTCTTTTAATACATCACCCCTCTATATCATACCTCGCCACAAAATCTACTACGCGTTGGTCAACTATAATATCTTCTTGGCGTATACGTTGTGTAAGGGTAATACCATCCAAAGTCCTACAACGGCTAAGGGCTACATAAAGTTGTCCGTGCGAAAAAGTTCCACCTGTTAAGTCTACTACTATATTATCAAAAGTAAGTCCTTGGCTTTTATGGATGGTCATTGCCCACGCCAGTTTAAAAGGCATTTGGGTGAAAGTTCCCTTTACTCTTCTATCAATTTTATTGCGACTTCTATCCCAAACATAATCTACATTTTCCCATTTCTCTCGCAGCACATCTTTCTTTTCTCCGTTGCTTAATTCTACTATTACTAATTCAGGTTGGCAATCTATAACTTTTGCAATCGTACCATTTACCCAATGTCCTTCGGGATTATTTTTTATAAATACAACTTGTGCTCCTGGACGTAAAAATAAATCTTCATCCGTAGGCATGTGTCGTGTATTGATGTCGCCTTCAATGGCTGCGGTGTAGCGGGTTTCGGGCGTATTGATTCTTGCCAATTGCATATCATTAATAGACGAGGCACGTGCATTAATGGTACATAATGCAACACTATAATCATCGCCTTTAAATGAATATCTTGGATTGAATCTGCTATTCAAATCTTCGAGTGTTTGAGCATCGGCTTCGTTCTTTCTAATCTTATCTAACAAACCAATAAAATACGGATCACTTTGTCTATATACTTTTTTTAATTCGAGGCAATGAACAAAATATTGTTTGAATACTGAAGCACTAAAAAAATAAGGAGAATCATAATGTTGCCCATACATATATTTTTCAAGTTCGGTATTTGTCACCACAGGTTCCAACTGGAATGGATCGCCTATCATCACCACTTGTTTGCCACCAAAAGGTTTGTCGGGCTGACGAAGATTTAATCGCAAACTTTGGTCGATGCCATCCACCAAATCTGCACGCAACATCGATATTTCATCTATGATAATCGTATCAACATTTAATAAAACTTTCCCGCGTGGTGTATTTTTATTAAATATTTTAATCTCTTCGTCATCGGGAACCAAAGGTCGTAGTGGAAATAAAAAAGCAGAATGTATCGTTTGTCCACCCGCATTAACCGCAGCAATTCCTGTAGGAGCCAATACCAAAACATTTTTTTTTGTGTTGGCTACAAACTCTCTCAATAAAGTTGATTTACCTGTACCTGCTTTTCCTGTGATTAAAAACGAATCATTGGTGTTTTCTAAAGCATCAATGGTGCGACCAAAAGTAGGATTGTCGCTATGTGATTTTATTTCTTTCAATTTTAGTGGTCAGTAAACAGTAATCAGTGGTCAGTAAACAGTAGTCAGTAAACAGTAGTCAGCAAACAGTTTGCGGCGTCAGCTACCGACCACTGATTACTGACCACTATTTTTATTCCTTACTACAATGTATCATAAATTTCTGCAAAACCTCATTCATTTTTTCGGGTTCTTCGAGCATGCCCATGTGGGCAGATTTTTCAAAAGTTTCAAAGGTGCAATCGCTAGGAAGTTTGGCTACTTTTTGTATATCTTTATAGGGTATTACTTTGTCTTTTTTTCCTGCCGTTATTAATATAGGAACTGTCGATTTTTTTAATACTTCGCTCAAATCAGGACGGCTACGCATGGCTAGTGTAGCTGCCATCACACCTGTTTTGGGCGTATTGCATGCACTTTCAGTTGCATTTTCTATAATATCTTTTTCTTCAAAATCGGGAGCAAACAAAGTAGGAATTAATGTCTTTGCAAAATCAGGAGTGCCATGTTCTTCCACAAAACTATAGGATTTGAGTCGGTTCTCTTTTTTCTCTTCATTGTCGGCAACCGATGTGGAAAATAACAATCCAAAACCTTGTAATACATTGGGAAATAATTGGGCAAATGCCAAAGTAACATAACCACCCATAGAGTGGCCACATATAATACATTGTTTAATTTTCTCAACATCGAGCATGGCTTTTACCGCAGCGGCCATCATGGGCAACGTAACCTGTCTGATAACGCTACTGCTGCCATGTCCTGGCAAATCGGGTATAATAAGCTTGTTGGTTTTGGAAAGTTCGGCTATTTGTATATTAAATATACTGGCATCCTCGCAAAAGCCGTGTAGCAATACCAATACAGGACCTTCGCCTTGTATAGTATAGTGGAGTTTTTGTCCACGTGCCCATGTGATAGTTTTGTTCATAAAGAGATACAAAAATGCAGGTATTATTGCATGAATAATTAAATAATTTCTACACAATGACATTAACACAGGCACAACAAAATGTGGATGAATGGATTAAAACCATTGGTGTTCGCTATTTCAGTGAGCTAACCAATACTGCCATACTGATGGAAGAGGTAGGAGAACTTGCCCGAATTATGGCCCGCAAATATGGGGAACAGTCGTGGAAAGAAACTGACCACGAACCTGATATGGCTGATGAAATGGCTGATGTCCTTTGGGTATTGATGTGTCTAGCCAATCAAACCGGTGTAAATTTGGAAGAAGCCTTTACAAAAAATATGGAAAAGAAAACCAAACGCGATAAGGATAGGCATCGGGATAATGAGAAGTTACGGGATTAGTTTCTTAACCGCAAGGGACGCTAAGGAATTCGCTGTCCGAACTATGATTCTAGAGATTTAATGACTACTATGAATCTAGAATAAATTTTGATTGGAAGACCTCCCCTATAGATCCCGATAGCCCCACCGCGGCGGGAGGAGTGCTGTGTTACTCGACAAATAAACACTATTGTATTTGCGTCCTTTGCGGTAAAAAGATATGCCGAAAATGAGACAGAAGCTAGAAGTTTAAAACCGCTATTAAACCTTCGGACCTCCTACATCCGTCTTCTAACTTCCTACTTCGGACTTCCTACTTCCGTCTTCTAACTTCCATCACGACACGCCTCCCAAATAAACCACCTGCCCCGTAATAAACGAGCTTTTCGGACTTATAAAAAAATCGCAGATGTTATATATATCTTGTAAAGTTCCTTTGCGTTTGATGGCTTGCATATTTAATACATTTTGCATCCAGTCTTCAGGAATTCCTTTAATTAAATCTGTATCAATCGGTGTGGGGCCAATTGCATTTACTGTAATATTAAATGAAGCCAATTCACGTGCTGCAATTTTGGTGAGCGATTCCACAGCAGCCTTGCTAGCCGCATAACTACTTTGAGTTTCTAAATTCAAAGGTTTTGATATACTCGTAAAGTTTATAATACGTCCGCTTTGTTGTCGGATCATTTGTTTGGCTGCTTCACGCATCAATAAAAAAGTACCACCCGCATTTACTTTATACACTTGTTCGAATGCTGAAAGAGGTGTGCTGATTAAAGAATTCATGTTTGCAAGAGCAGCATTGTTAATTAAAATATCAATACTTCCGCAAGTGTTTTTTATTTGTTTAATAGCAGCGGTTACTTGTTCTTCGATGGCTATATCACAAACAATATGCATATAATGTTCATGTATTATTTTTGCTTCGCCTCTTGCCAAGCCTGCTACTATATATCCTTGAGATAAATAGTGATTTGCCAAGGCCAATCCTATGCCTTTAGTGGTTCCGCTGATGATAATGGTTTGCATATATAATATTAATAATTATAGTAAATTAGAGAAATATTTCATGTTAAATTTCTTTTTTCCTAGCCTCGCTCGCCGCGAGGGCCTTCCATTTTACACAAAAAGGAAGCAAAAGTTTTTTTGTTTGCGAAGGTAGTTTTGCCCTTTTAAATTCAGTTAAATAGTTCAAATGAACTGCACGTGGGCAAACCATGGTCGAATCAACAGCCTCGTTTCCAGCAGCGTGCTTGGGTTTATTGGTGCATGCCTTGCGTTTATAATATAATACTGTCTCAGCTGTTACTTCGCCACCCCGCCGCAGCGGGCTGCCGCAAATAAAAAGGGCCTCCGTGGAAGATAAAGAGTTTTCGTTCCCTATAATATATATATAATTTAAGTTCATTTATGCTTAGTTTAACGACCCATCATTCCCTTGATTCTTCTCATAATTTGCGTAGAAAACTGTGCTATATCTTCTGAGATTCTAAAATATATAATGGCAATTAAAAATAACGTCGCAAATAAACCAGAACGAAGACAAATGCTGATAATATTTTCAATTTTTGTTCCTGTAAATCCTGGTACAAAATATACTAGCGTATATAATAGTCCTGCAACAAAAACTCCTTTTACTATATCTAAAGTGAAGGGTTGTAGTTTGAATTTATAATATATAAACCAAAACCGTACGCCATTATATATAAACTGCGAAACCAAGGCTGCATAGCCTGTTCCAAGGATTCCATAATTGGAAATAAATAGATAATTGACGGGGATTAATATAATTAATAACAATACTTGGGTACCGAAATTAAATTTCCAAAAATTTGAAGTATTTAGTAATTCTCCATTCATGCCACAAGCCAAATCGAATAATTTTGCCAAGGACAATAATAATACAACGGGTTTTGCCTCCATATATGCAGGAGGAAGCAATGCAAGAATTTCATCAATACTTACCCAAATAGCTACAAAAATGAGCAAGCCCGCAAGCAACATATTCAAAGCTGTTTTCTTATATAGTGTTTCTATGGTTCGTATATCCTTGCGTTTCCACGCATCCGACATTACAGAAATTGTTACCCCAAACATAGCTTTTTGGGGAACTTGTAATATCGCTACCAAGTATATAGCAATACTTAAAATACCTGTATTTTTCAAACCTTCCATCCCCGAAATCATAATAGGGGCAAGATATTCAGCAAGTTCTCCTATTATAAGTCCTGCATATATAAACCCTCCGTATGAGAGTATTTTTTTGCCCAACCTGCGGCTTACTTTACTTAGTTTGGGAACTATATGAAAATCTCCTTCACGTCTTAATTTCAAAAACATCGGAATTAATCCCACAAAATAGTACGTGCAAAACAGCATCATAAACACATCGAAACTGATTACATTTATATAATATAATAGCACAATAATGATAGAGTAAAACTTATACCCCAAGTCTTCTAAAAAAGTAGGGAAAGCCGCATTCAATCTGATATTGAGATGCGTCTTAAAAATGGTAAAATACAAAAACGAAAAGGTGAACGGTATTATATAATAATAATATTTTACTAACAATGGTGAGTGCTCCGAAAATTTCAATACAAAAAAATCTTTAAACAATAGCATTCCCAAAGTAATCATCACAAATCCAAAAAAGGGAACCACCAAAGACATAAAAGCAAAGTCGCTTTCGTCTTTTTTAAGATAGTCTTTGTAATAAGGAAAAAATTTGTACATCATGGAGAAGGTTGCCATCATGGCAAATTGCATCAATACTGCACCCACCGCCATTAAGGCCCTAGTTAGTCCAAATTGTTCAGGTGTTAAGATAAAGGTATATAAGAAAAACAGATTGAACGCCCCCACAACAAAACCGCTGTAGGTAAACAATGCCGAGTACATACCCTGTCGTCTGATTACTCCCATTGCGATTTATTTTTCAATATATTTGTTTTATTTCCCAATCTTATTTTACAGAAATCACAGCCTCATATTTCTTCCTGCAAACATATCTTAAAAATTATTCTTCGTTTGTAACATTTTTTCGCACAATTTTGTCCCTTTAAATAAATAATATAATTATGAGAAGCAACCATGAGATAGATTACCGCGTAATTGGCGAAGAAATGCAATGTGTAGAAATAGAGCTAGACCCTACAGAGACCGTCATTGGCGAGTCGGGGAGTTTTATGATGATGGAGGACGACATCAAGATGGAAACCATTTTTGGTGACGGTTCCACACAAAGTGGTGGTGGATTTATGAACAAACTTTTTTCTGCGGGCAAGCGATTGCTTACCGGAGAGAGTTTATTTATGACCGCATTTACCAACACGGGGAGCCAAAAACGACGTGTTACTTTTGCGTCGCCCTATCCAGGTAAAATTGTTCCGATGGATTTGATGCAAATGGGCGGCAGGCTTCTTTGTCAGAAAGATGCATTCCTTTGTGCGGCTAAGGGGGTTTCGGTGGGAATTGAGTTTCAGAAAAAACTGGGAGCGGGTCTTTTTGGAGGCGAAGGTTTTATTATGGAAAAGTTGGAGGGCGATGGCATGGCTTTTATACACGCAGGTGGAACGATAATTGAACGCAACCTTCAGGCTTATGAAATGCTAAGAATAGATACGGGCTGTTTGGTGGCCTTTACGAAGGATGTGAATTATGATATAGAATTTGTGGGCGGAATCAAAAACAGCATATTTGGAGGCGAAGGTTTATTTTTTGCTACGCTGAAAGGCCCCGGCAGAGTGTGGATACAATCATTGCCCATTAGTCGCTTGGCGGGTCGTATTTTGCGATATGGCACTGGAGCACGTAAGGAAGAAGGTTCAATACTAGGCGGGATTGGTAATTTGTTTGATGGCGACGGTGTATAAAATAAAAAATATAAAATAATTTAAATGCAAATTGAAACTACACCCATAGCGGGATTACTAGTAATAAAGCCCAAAGTATTTTTTGACCCACGGGGATATTTTTTTGAGAATTATAACCAGCAAGCTTTTGAAGAAGCGGGGCTGAAAGATTTATATTTTGTGCAGGACAATCAAAGCCTTTCGCAAGCTGGTATATTAAGGGGTTTACATTTTCAAGCACCTCCTTACGAGCAAGGCAAATTGGTTAGAGTAATTAAAGGTGCAGCATTGGATGTGGTGGTTGATGTGAGAAAAAATTCTGCTACTTATGGAGAACACTATAAATTGGAACTCACCGAGGAAAATTTCCTGATGTTATGGATTCCCCCTGGTTTTGCCCATGGTTTCCTCACCTTAAAGGATGATACCATTTTTTGTTACAAATGCACGGGATTATATGATAAAGCATCAGAAATGGGAATTATGTGGAACGACCCACAACTCAATATCGATTGGGGCATTATCGACCCTATATTAAGTGATAAAGACAGGGAGAATGTATCCTTTCAAAACTTTAACAGTCCTTTTTAGTTATATATATTACCTTGGTAAACAAAGAAGCTATATATCATGCATTGGAAGAAGTGATGGATCCTGAAATTCCCACAATATCTATTATAGATTTGGGCATCGTAACGGGTGTTGAAATACAGAACGATGATATATTTATTAAATTAACTCCTACATTTTCAGGATGCCCAGCACTAAAGGTCATGGAGCAATTGGTGTTTGAAAAATTGACCCCAATTACTTCTGGAAAAGTACATGTGGAAACCAACTTTGACATTGCTTGGAATAGTGATATGATTACCGAAAAAGGAAGGCAGATGCTTTTGAAACATGGTCTTGCTCCGCCACCCAAGCACGAGGGATATATAGAGCTTGATGTACTAAGTGATATAGCATGTCCGCTTTGCGGCAGTAGAAATACTGAAATGAAATCGCCTTTTGGAGCTACTTTATGTAGATCGATGCATTACTGCAATAATTGCATGCAAGCTTTCGAACAGTTTAAACCAGTTATATAATATAAATGACTCGTATACTTATATATATATGCTTGACATTGTTATATATATCATGTAAAAACGAAACTAATCAAACTGTAAAACAAGGAATTGATAGTTCCTTAGGGTCAGAAAAAGCACAAAAAATATACAGTATTGCATCTGATGATTCTGCTCTATGTGATTCTCTGCATTATAATAAAAAAGGAAGGGAATTGAATTCAGTAGAAGTATTTGATCCAAAAAAAACACCAAGCAGCATCCTCCCTAAAAATCCAGTCAGTAAAGAGATGCCTTTACCTGGCGGTATTCCCAGCAAGCATTATATAGATTCTGTAAAAAATGCCCGCAGTAAAAAATAGTCTGGCCGCTGCGAATGTATTTATAAACTTTTTCTGCTTATATATTCCTTAACCGCCTTGGGAAAATATATATATTCCAGTTCATGAATCTTTTTTGCCAATGTTACTTCACTATCGGTTGGTGAAATACCTACAATAGCTTGTTTCAAAATTTCGCCTTTATCATATTCTGCATTCACCAAATGGATTGTGATGCCACTTTCAATTTCTTTATTTGCAATAACGGCTTCGTGAACTTTGCTGCCATACATGCCTTTACCTCCATACTTGGGCAGTAATGCAGGATGTATATTAATTATTTTATTGGGGAATGCTTTAATAAAATCTGTATGTATCAATCTCAAAAATCCGGCTAAAATAATATAATCTATTTGTCTTTGTTTTAATAGTTTTATTATACTATCTGGTTGCTTGAAAATTGAGTTATCAAATAAAAATAAATTCAAATCTAACTGTTTTGCTTTTTCTATAACTCCGGCTTCAGGATTGTTACAAATAATACATTCAATTATAATCTTTTGCTCCTTGTGTTTAATATTAAAATAATCATACAAATTGACTGCATTGCTACCATTTCCACTTGCAAAAATTGCTATTCTAATCATTCTCGTTTTTAAATACTATTATAAAATAACATATTTAATGTACAGCCCACCATATCACAAACAAACGCACTAGAATCATTCCATCGGTAAAATATGCAAACATGGGACTTGTTTTAAGCGATGGTGATCGAAATAAAATAAGCATGGCAGAAAAATCGGCAACAGCCAAGGATACACCATAATCCAAACTGATTCGCATTGCGGTTATCACTGCCAGTGGGCCTAAAACAAAAGCGGAATAGGATGCTTTTTTTTCACCCAACATCGTGGGAAGTGTTCCTATTTTTTCACGCAGGTCTTGTTCATAATCACGCATATCGAATGCAATGGCCAACATAGCTATAAAAAATATATGTTCCCAAATAATAGTTGTATAATTTTCTGGCTGTATATGATATAATTTTGAAGGGAGCACCGTTCCAACGACCACCCATACATATATAATAAGGAAAGTTTTTAGCAAGGGTATGCTTCGCAATGCCCTGCCGCCAAATACCGGGATAGAATAAGCTACAGACAAAGCCATCAGGTGTAGTAAATATAAATTGAAATCTGTTGAATAATCTATTACATAATAAAAGCAAACCAATCCTGATGCCAACAATAAGGTAGCACTCAATATATGGTCTTTGAGAAGCGTTGTATAACTATCATACTTTTTATATTTGGCCATCACGCCATCGAACAAATAGGTGAAAAAAGTTGAAGCTCCAATAAATATAATATCACCAATACGATATTCTATATTCATCTGCAAACAGGATTCTATAAAAAACGCTGCACCGCAAAATGATATAAAAAAAGAATATATAAGGATTTGCATAAAAATATAAGTTATATCCTGAGCAAAAGTAGGCAAAAACTATATAGTAGCATGGTACTTAAAAAGACAATCGTTGTGAATTCATAACAATGAAGCCGAAATAAATTATAAAGATTTGTAAATTAGCACTCTACGATATTTATAAAAAAAATTGTACAAAGTATTTGTTTTGTAATATATAATGCATATCTTTGCGGCCATATTTGAGGACATGTAAAAATCTTCATTAAATACTGAAAATCAAAAAACTAATTTCATACTGAAATGTCAAAAAACACCACCGAGTCGTCAAAAAGTTTCTTTGAAACCGTAATCGACCAACAAAAACAAATGTTCGACAATGTTAAAACTTCTACTGAGCAGTTTGGCAAACAATTCAAACCTACCAATGCTCCTTTTGAGCAAGGCCAAGAATTTTTCCAAAAATGGTACGACAAACAAAAGGATTTTTATAACAATATGAACACTAAAGGTTTTAAAGTGGATATGAAAAACGAAGAATACCAAGAGTTGTTCAATGGTTGGTTGGGCACACAAATGGACTTGTTCAAAAACTTCATCGGCACCTATCAACACATGTCGAAAGACGGCATAAAAAACATGCCTCCTTTTAGTCAATTAAACGGAATGTCGCAAGATTGGACTGGCTTATATAATAAATGGAATGAAACGATGAACCAAAGTTGGTCAGGTATGACTGGCAATTTCCAGAACGGCGATTTGAAAAATAGTTTCACCAATATGGTGGGAAATGCTAACAACTATTTGAAGTTTATGGAAATGTGGGGCCCTATCATCAAACTTTTGAATACAAATAGTTTTGATACCAAGCAGTTCCAGTCGCTTTTCAATATGGACGCATACAAAAGCATGATGGATAATATGTTCAACTTAATGCCCGGCATGAAAGACCTATCTGGTAATTCAAAAAATATGATGGATCAGTGGACTAAGCAAGGTACTGAGCAAATGAACAATTTATTTGGAAATGCAAGTAATCCTTTTGCTAATATGTTTGCTGGCAATAACAACAATAATATGATGGGCTCATGGATGGACAATTACAAAAACATGTATGAAACCATGCAGAATGCTGCTGCTCCCTTAGCTAAAATGATGACTCCTGGTCCAGGTAAAAACATGATGGAAGATTCATCAAGAATCAATAATATGATGGTTCATTTCGGAATGCAAAATGCCCAAATGCAACAACATATATATAATACGGGTCTTAAAGCTTCTCAAACCGTTGCCGAAACTTGGAGCAAAAAAATGCAAAAGGGCGAAAAGTTCGATAACCCAATGGCATTGTATACTGAATGGTTGAGCATTAACGATAAAGTTTTTGTTGAGTTGTTCGAGTCAAAAGAGTACTCTAATTTACAAAGTGATTTGAGTGCAAACGGAATGAAATTGAAAAAAGAAATCGATTTGCAAACAGAAAAAATGATGGCAAACCTTCCCATCATCACCCGCAGCGAAATGGACGAATTATATAAAACTATTTACGAACTCAAAAAGCGTGTTCGCGAAATGGAAAAAGTTGAAGTAACTAAAGCAACAGAAACCAAAACCGTTGTTACTCCTACAGAAAAAACTGCAACTAAAACTGCTGCTACACTAGCAAACAAGCCTGTTGCAAAAAAGGGCAAGTAATTTGCCTTATACAAAAATCTTAGATTAGTTTTTAAGGATTGGATTAGAACAAAAAAGGGAACCTCAAAAGGGTTCTTTTTTTGTTTAGCAGCATTTGCTAAAATAATACCGACACTCACTAGACCTCTTTCATAATTCAAATAAGAAAAGCCAAATTATAACGGACACTTTATTTTATTGTAGTATCGCTCGCCGCGAACTCCGATAACTATCGGGGC
>JAWXAU010000195.1 GCA_034439655.1 Bacteroidota bacterium
AGCATTTATAGGTGTTATTCAGAATATAGAATTTATCAACATATTAACATAGTCAGACTTATCAAGGGTTTTGAATACGTGTTGTACCTGAGTAGTTACGAATTATTAAATTTATGAAGGTGCAACAAAGGTAAACAATTCCGTCCTTACACGAATGACTTTTTGTGAACGGATGTTCTTTGGGAGAATTCGCCCTTGCTATTGGTTATAAGTTTTTGCAGCTTTGCGAAGGGTGGCTGATTAGATGCACATGCCAGTCGAAACGCACCCTGTTTATTAATTGGACCACAATTCATTTTGCACTTCCCCAGCCATAATACAAAGGTGCTGCGAGTGACAGCTTATTTATTCGAGTTTTATTATTTTTTGAGTGTATTTTCGTTTATCTGTTTTTAAAGTTAAAAAATAAACGCCTTGTTGGTATTGAGTCAAGTCAATTTGATTGTTGTAAGTCCCCTTAGTTTTTAGCCCTTGGTCAATTGCTTTTAATAACTTGCCATTGATATCAAATAAACTAAGAATTATATTTTCGTTTTCTGCACAGTCATAAGTTAGATTTGCAAATCCTGTGGATGGATTAGGATAAATATTTACTTTTAAACCTGTTGGAAATGTAATTTCAGGTAGCCCATTTACAAGTCCCAATAACTCTAAGTATTCACCCATAGTAGGCACATCTATATACTTTCCATTTATAGCAGATTGATTGATGTGTCTGCCAATTATATCTGTAATTGAATCGTGCAATGTGGTCGGAATAATACTATTGTTTATATTATATGCTTTCATAAGCCACCTATATCCAGTAGCAGAATTACAGGAGTAAGTATAGTCCATCAAATTTTTTACAGCAAGGTAAGCCATAGTTTCTAATTTGCCTTTGTGTGGGTCGGTTGCAGTAATAAGTGGAATGCTAGGCAGAATGTTTTGAATGATTAAGTTATGATAACGAGAGTTTGCATTGTGCCCGTCAACCCAGCGGCCATTTGCAATTTGTCCAGGATAAACAGCATACCTGATATTTTTTACTGCACGATTCAAATATGATGTATCGTTGGTTAATTGATACGCTCGAGTTAATCCAAACGAAACAAAAGTGTTGTAATTATAATTGAAATTAAATTTTAGCGGCTTCAAAAAATTTCCAACAGCTATAGTTGTATTTTTGTATTTAATTTTGCCTGTATAGTTGTATGCTTCGTAAAATGCATTGGCAATAATACCAGCATCAAATTTAAATTCTCCCGTTCCTTTGTCATCAACAATCCACCCGTTTTGTATTGTATTTACAGAATCGGCTCCACAGGAAAATGCAAAATTTTGAATGATAGGGCCAAATACAGGGTCGCCATAAGTTCTAAGGTCGGGAAACGGAAATGCTCCGTTTGGTAATTGCCTAGTTGCTAAACTATCTAACGCTCTTGTTGCCCATGTTTGATACAAAGTTTTTCTTGTAAGATCAGTTTCTTTGTTGGCAATTTTAAGCAAGCCACTTGCAATTTCGGCAGCGGCACGCAAAAATAATGAATGGGGTTGATACAACGGAGGATTCAATCCCATTGCTGCTTTCCAAAGGTCGACGTATACCATACTATCTTTCGAAATTAAAAGTCGGGAAAGTGTAATTGCATTTGTAATGTTAACCCAAGTAACATTCTTTACTAAAGCGAAATAAGGTTCAGTAGCATCAGGTCTGCCACCTTGTGTTGCGTAAGTATTTTTTATTTCGTAGCTTAAAGAGTCAATGTGAAATAAATCTTCATATTTCAAAGCGGTGTCTAACGGATTAATTAAATTTTTTATTTGTGCTTGTTGTATTACAGTTAATGATTGTGCAACTCCACAAGGCTGCGAATAACTGACTGTCCAAATAATGAACAGTTGAATAATTATAAGTCCTATTTTTTTCATGTTGTAAAGAAAATTAATATATCCGTGGGGCTTTTTGCAGGTCACTTTTTGCGGCTTGGCTAAGGGTGGCGAATGGGAATATTAAACTGTCTATATGCACCAAACTTTATTAGATGCACCGCTGTTTGTCTTCGCACTTCCCCACCACTTTTTGGCTAGGTGCTGTTAGTGGTTTATTGTTCTTTTCTGCCAGCTTATTTCTCAATGGTTGTCAAGTCGTTTTTTTTACATTTTTAATTGGTCAACAATCAGTGAATATCGATGAATGATAATTTCAAGTGGTTACTTGTATTTAATTGCAGTCCCAGAAATAATGGGCCAAGTCCACTGAAAATCATATTTAACATTTATTACTGCGTCTGCACCCTCTTTTTTTGCTCTTTCAGTCAACTTTGTAAGAAGTTTTTCAGGTCGATTAAATACCGCACCGTCAACTTGAATATATTTTAGTTCGATATATTCTCGTGTCGGTTTTATTGTTGTAAAAACTGCAACTTCTTTGTCCGAAGTCCGCTGCAAATTTGCCACATAAGTTGATACACAGCTTGTCAACGTAATACTGATTAACAGTCCTAAAACCAGTCCTGATTTTTTAATTTTACTTGTCATATTGATTAATTTTAAATTGTTCATTAAACGTATTTGTCGGTAGTTTATTGTGGTGTCAATACAATGCCCTATAACTCGTATATATGAGAAACACTTTCCCCAAAAAGCCTCCTCCTATTTGCTTACGGTGCAAATATAGCCTTAAGTTTTTGAGGTTTTTCAGTCTCGGTTTATTTTTATTGGCGTCAATCAATTTAAATTCTTAAATTCGCAGTTCTTAAATAACGCAAGCCCATGGTAAAATCTTTACGCACCCAAATTACACTCTTATTTTTATTGTTTTCAAGTTTGGCCTTTGGTCAATCTAAAATAATTGCTAGTGTATATGCTATTAAGAAAGCATATCTACTTCTTCAATTTAATCAAACACCTTCACAACAAATAGTTGATGCATTTACAGCCAAAGGGTATCAGTTCGATGGCTTATATGATAGAAATATATATTATATATCGAAGCCCTACAATGCGGCTATCATAGAAGGAAGTGGTGCAACTGAAATAAATATGTTTACAGCAAGCAAGTATAAAACTAATAGTTTTGTTGCTTCTCCTGCTAGTTGGTATTATGTACATGATTCATTCAATGTACGTGTTTCCTTTTTTAGTGATGCAGAAATTGATAATCTAAAAATTCAGGTATCACAATTTGCAAGAATCACGAATGTATTTCCCAAGTATCATTATATGGAAATAAGAATTGCTGCAAATGAAATAAACAGATTTAATTTATTGGATATGGTTAAATGGCTCGAACCCATTCACCCGCCTTTAAGCACTGATAACCTGCCGGGCAAGACTTTGCACCACAGCAATATATTACAATATAATCTCGGTTTTACGGGCAGTGGTATAAAAGTAGGGGAGTGGGATGGCGGTTTTGTTGGCCAACATATAGACCATGACAGTCGCAAAACTATTCTTGATTATAATGTACAAAGCGATCATGCTACCCATGTGGCAGGCACTATAGTGGGCAATGGAACTATTAATCCTTATGCAACAGGAATGGCACCCAATGCTATATTATATAGCAGCGATTTTTACGGAAATATAGTTCCCAACATGGACTCGGGAATTACAAAGTATGGGATGGATATGACCAGCAATTCTTATGGATATTCGCCTGCTTATGATACTTGTCCGCGTGGGCAATATGATGATGAAGCCAGGGCTATTGATTTATTGGTGAATTATTACCCAAACTATTTGCACGTATTTGCGGCGGGCAATGCACAAAGTAACTGCGGCAATGGCGGCTATGGAACTATACCCAGTGGATGGAACAGTTCGAAAAATGTAGTTACAGTGGGTGCGGTAAGTTATATAGGAACTATGAGTACTTTTAGTAGTTTTGGTCCTACACGCGATGGCCGTTTGAAACCCGATATCTGTGCCGATGGGGTAGGAGTGTATTCTACTTTGCCTAATAATAATTACCAAGGCGGATGGAATGGAACCAGTATGGCCACGCCCGGTGTTACAGGCACTGCCGCACAACTTGTGGAGTATTATAAAAGTATATATAATACCAATCCCGATGCTATACTCATGAAAGGTATATTATGTAATACTGCCGATGATGCAGGTGCAGCCCATGTCGATTTTAAATTTGGATATGGAAATATCAATGCAATTAAAGCATACCAATGTATACATGATAGTTTGTGGACGAGTGATACCATTTCAAACGGAAATATACAAACCTATAATATATATGTTGATAGCAATATGGTACAGTTTCGTGCCATGCTCAATTGGATGGATGTGGAAGGAAACCCTGCTGCCCAAAAAGCATTGGTGAACGATTTGGATTTATATATTATCACTCCAGCAAGCGATACGATATATCCTTGGAAATTGAATCCCGCATCGCCCGCCACTGCGGCCATTCAGGATATAGATACCTTGAACAATATGGAACAAGTAACAATCGATACGCCCCAATATGGTAATTATATTATAGTTGTAAAAGGCACGTCGGTAGCTATGGGGCCACAAAAGTTTTATATACATAACTGGCAACAAAAACCTGAGTTGAAATTATTATATCCAAACGGTGGTGAACACTTAGATCGTAGCAGTACACAGGTTATCCGTTGGCAATCTGCGGGCGTAACGGGTACTTATGATATATATTATTCAATGGACAGTGGTGTAACTTATACAGGTATTGTAACAGGCATTGCCAATAACATATATTATTACGATTGGACAGTTCCCAATACTGCAAGCAGCGATAAAGTATATATAAAAGTAGTGAGTAGTGCTTTAAGCGATAGCAGCGATGCAGCGTTTACTATTATGCGTGGCGTATCGGGTTTAACCGCTACCTCCTGTTCAGGAAGTGTGATATTAAAATGGGCATCGACAGGGCAGGCGGCCAAGCAAATTATATATAGACAATTCAATAATAATTGGGTAGCCATTGATACCATCAATAATACGACAAGTTATACTGATACCAATGTGGTGAACGGACAAAGTTATTGGTATACCATCCGCCACTTGTCATCAGCCGATGCCTATAGCGAAAGGGCTTATGCCGTGAAAGGAACGCCAAACAATATCGTAAATGGATTGATTACTTCAAACAAAAGCCATCTATTGTATTGTGGCGATAGTATGATACTCACTGCAACTACGGGCAGTAATTATTCATGGACTCCCAATGGTGAAACCAAACAAACTATTAAAGTAAAACAAGCAGGCGATTATGCAGTAAGTATCAATAATAGTGGATGCTTGTTAAACTCTTCACCCTTTAAAGTGCTGGATGGATTATCAGCAACTGTTACGACAACTACTATTTGTAAAAACGATACTGTAATACTTGAAGCACAATCACCACAATTAAATACTATTCGATTTACGGAACTTATTCAAAACATGACAGCCACAGGTGCCACATCGCCCATGCCTTCATGGATAACCACACAAAACTCCGTTGCCGATTTTGTAGAAGTTACCAATATGGGAACCGACACCATGGATTTGGGAAACATTACTTTTGAACTATGGAATTCTTCAAGTATTTTATCGTCATTTGCATGGCCCAGTTATGCCAAGCTTTTGCCCGATAGTATTTCAGTATTGCATATAGGAAATTCAGGAACGGATGATTCCACACACTTGTTCTATAATACAGGTGTAGCTGATGATCAAAGTTCGTCAGGTGACCCGCGTGGTTATATATTAAAACAGAATGGAAATATAATAGATGCAGTGGCTGTAAATGGATATGCTTTTCCAACAACTGCAAAGGTAAGTAATGTGTTGGATTGGGAGGGACAGATTATATCGATGTCAGGACGGGCAGGTTGTAGATTGAAGGGGGCAGATAATAATAACCAAACAAACTGGAGTATTGCATCTGCAACTAATATAACAAACTTAGGAACACTGAATCCCAGCTTGGTTTCTATACCCACTGCAAATGTGTCGTGGAGCGACGGGCAAGGCTTTACAAGCAGCAATGCAAAGGATACATTATATAATATCACAAGTAATAAAACGATCACACTTACTTTTTCAACTGCCAATTGTTCGCAGCAATTAAGTTATAATATTAATACAATAAGTGTGGGGCAAATTGCTGCATCGAAAGATACAATATGTGCTGGCGATAGTATGCAATTGTCGCTTACAAATAACAGTGTTTCTCCCACTTGGGAAATGAATACAGGCAACGGTTGGCAAATCATCAGCGATACAACTTCGCAACTTTGGCAAACACTTAATTCATCTACTTGGTATCGTGCTTCTATTACTACTGCAAAATGCGGAACAGAATTTTCGGATAGTATTTATATATATACAAAACCACTCCCCACAAATGGTAATTTAGTAAAGAGTAGAGATAGTATTTGTATGCCTGATACTGTAAGTTTTAGTTGGAGTGGCAGTAATGGTAGTGTACAAGAATGGTATTATAATGATGGAAGTGGATGGGCAAGCACAGGCTTGAATGGTAATAATATAAACACTTCTATCAGTGCCAGTGGATGGATGATTGCTCGTATAGGATATAATAATGGCTGTATGGATATATATGATTCTATATGGCTCAATACGCAGCCAAGACCATACATAGGTGTGCTTAAAGTAGATAAAGACACTGTTTGTGCGTATGATAGTTTCACCTTGTCAGTAGATACAGTTTTGAACGGAACTATATATATTGAAGAATATGAAGCTGCAACTAGTAACTGGATAGTTTTGAATAATAATGGGGCAAATTATTATACCTATGGTTCAGGAAATAAGAACTTCGGGAGTAATACTTTTAGGGCAAGAGTTTCCTCAAAAACCTGCGGTGATGTATATACAAAATCGTTAGATGTGGTCGTGAATCCAATTAATATATTAGGTTCGGTTAGTGCGACTATGGATACAGTATGCAGTGGCGATATGGTTCACTTAACATTCAATCCAGGAGGCACGCAGCCGTGGTATAATCAGTACCCTACTGATTGGCAATATATGGATACAGGAAGTACTTGGATTAGTTTGAACGACAATTCATCCATGATTATGCTCAATCCTACTATGCAAACAAAATACAGGGCTTACTTCACCACTCCCTGCGATACGGATGAGATTATATATTCTATTTATATATACAAATCTGCCAGTAAAGGAAGTATCATAGCTTCAAAAGATTCTGTATGCGAAGGTGATACTTTCCAATTAACCTCAATGGGTCATGCAGGAACCGTTACTTGGCAAATGAATATGGGCAGTGGCTTTACCGATTTTGCAAGTGGTGATTCAGTATTAACCGTTCCATTTATTTCAGCTTATTATAGAGCCAAAACTGAACTCTCACCCTGTGATTCTGCTTTCTCAGATACACTTTATATATATGTTGAACCGCAACCGATGGGTGGCAAAGCATTTACCAATCAAACCAATTTTTGTAGTGGCGATTCAGTATCATTATATATTATGAACCATTATGGTTCGCCCTCATGGCAAATATATGATTCTGCTGTTTCTAATTGGGTAAGTATGAATGTGAATGGCGACAGTATTAAATTTTTAACTGCTACTTCGGCTTGGTACCGAGCCGCTGTGAGCAATAATTTCTGCAAGCCCGATTATAGCCAGCCAGTATTTATACAAATTGATACAAAACCTGTGGCGGGAATTATAACTGCTGATAAAGATTCGGTATGTGGTGGTAATACAATCAATCTAAAATTAAACAAATATAGCGGACAAATTACCTGGCAGCAATATGATTCAACAATTAGTAATTGGAAAACTATTATAACAAGTATTGATAGTATATCTGTTTCACCTACATCATCATATTATATAAGAGCAGTCTTAAGTAGTGGTTCTTGTGGTGATGATTATACATCATTGCATTTAATTAAAGCACTGCCAGCAGCGGTTGCGGGTACTATTAGTTCATCGGCTAACAATATATGTGTGGGTAACGGAATTGCCTTAACCCTTAGTGGAAACACAGGGAATATTCGTTGGCAATCGTATGATAGTACTACACAGAAATGGGTGAACCTAGGAACAAAAAATCCTATTACCGTATATCCTTATGGAGCTACAAGATATAGAGCAGTATCTAGTATAAGTAATTGTACTGCTATCAGTAGTGAAATTAAATTGACCACCATGCCATCGCCTACAGTAAATGTAACTGCATCGGGAGCATTAACCTTTTGCCAAGGTAGTAATGTTGTATTAAATTCAAGTCAAGGAAATGGATGGCAATACCAGTGGATGAAAGATACCATTGATATAAGCGGAGAAACGCAAAAAAGTTATGCGGCAAATACTGCGGGTGTATATCAAGTGCGGGTAACAGGCAGCAATGGATGTACGAATACATCGGGCAAATTAACAACGGTGGTAAATCCAACACCAGCCAAACCTGTTGTTACAAGAGTGGGAAATAATTTGCAATCGAGTGCCACCACAAATATACAATGGTATAAAGATGGTGTTCCCTTGCCTGGTTCTACCAATCAAAATTTGGCAGTAAGTACCGCCGGAAGTTATACCATAAAAGTAACGAATAGTTTTGGATGCACGAGTATGTCGGTAGCTTATACTGTAACTGGAATAACAGAAATAAGTATAGAGAAAGTATTATATATATATCCAAATCCCACTTCCAATATTACGCAAATAACTTTGCCTGTTGAATTGCAATCAAACACCAAAGTAAATATGATAGATATTCATGGACGCATAGTACAAGCTACCTATACAAAGATTAATGAAAAAACATTGAGTATTGAATTAAGCAATTTTGCCCAAGGAATGTATATAATAGAAGTTTGTCAGGGGAATGGATGTTGGAAGGGTAGGGTTGTGAAGGAGTAAGGATTAATTTGGGAAGTATTTGTATATTAATATCTAAATGCTGAAGCCATCATTTCTTGTTCCTTTCTTGAAATGCCGATTTCTTGTGCTACCTTGCTCCATTGGCTTATAACGGTTTTTACTTTCTTAATTACCGAGTCCATTTCTGGTGTGGTCAGTTGAAAATATGCCCCCACACTTTTGGCGAGTTCAAAATCTAAAGCATTATTATCAGCATCAATATTTAATGCCAATCCATCTTTTTCATTTGAAGGATTAATATCAAATGCAGGAGAAAGTATCCACCCTTTTTCTCTTAATATAAAACCATGATTTCTTAAGTGGTCATCGGTATTTGATATGGCAATATTAAATACAATCCTTTTCCATAATTGATGCAAATCTTTTTTGTTTTGAGTTCCCGAATATTGGATAAATTCAGCAATATCCAAATAGCTTGCAGGTTTTTCTTTGATCGTGTCTTCGTTATTGCCAGTCATAGTGATGGCACTTGCAAAATGTATTCTTTCACCTTTGTATCTGTCAAATCGTTTGGTTAAAAAAGTATGATGTTTGCCTGCAATTTTTTCGACTTTCGATGGTGAAATTTCTATTCCCACTTTTGTAGCCAATTTATAAGCTAAAAATTCCCAAGCACCTTTATTATATATATCTCCTTTTGCTGGAAATTTTGCTATCCATAAATCGTCATGCTCGTCAAGCACATTGGCTTTTGGCCTTGCCCCGCCTAGTGAAGAACCAGGAGCCATTAATATAGCAAGCCATTTTTTTATTGCTTTATTATTCTCATCCGATTCCAACATGTGAGCCGCATATTGCAATTCTCTTATATGACTCATGGGAGGTATTGGAGTATTAACATTATCATCTAAAAAAGGACCATTTATGTCCAGTTTAAATCTTAAAGCACCCATTCTGCATTCATCATATACTCCTAACAAGAAATCTATATCATATAAATAGGGGGCAGATTTATTTTTTTCTTTTGCAATTTGTGCAGCACGTCTTTTCATCAAAGTTCTGCCCCAAGTGTCGGGCATAGAATCGAAGAACACGCCAAAGTTTTCTTTACCATTTGGATACTGTGGTCCTGTATACCATGCAATGTCTGGATCTAATATTATTTGCTCTTTCGATTGAATCCAATCATTTGTATATTCGAAACTAAAAGCCTTTTTGCCTTTTGCTTGTTGGCCTGAAAGCACACCAATTAGTTTGGGTTCCTTCATTCCCAACCAATGAGCATATACCAAGATATCAGTTTTCGCAGTAGGCATATTTATTTATTTCTTGTTAAGCTTAAGTCTTGCAGTTTTCTTCCGTAGCTGTCATCTGCAGCCAATTTTAAAAAATCATCTTGTAATCCCAGTACTCTAAGTGTATTAAAGTATGCAGCCATGGAAACACTTCCATTTCCTTTTTCAATTTGGTACAAAGTGCTTCTGTCAATTCCTGCACGTTCGCTTACTTGTATCGTTGTTAGCTTCCTGCGTTTCCTTGCCAGTTTGATGTTTTCACCCACTTGCTCCATCAGCTTTTGGTACTTAGGAAATAGAATTTGTTTTTTGCTGGCCATCTTATTTTGTTGTATATTATCAGCAAAAATAGATTAAATGTTGATAATAAACAACATTATTTTTTTTGTTGGGAATTTTATGGAGGGGAATTGGTATATATAATCGGGTTGGATGCGGTTGGTGGGCCCGCCGCGGCAGGAACCATGGACAAAATTTGTTCAGTTATTTCTTTGTAAATTAGTCGATTCTTAATTGCATCAATTTCTTGGGTTTCTTTTCCCTGCTTTGTTCTTTCTTGTTCAGTTGATTTATTTCCGCAGCTAAATAATGAAATCCCAATGATATTATATAGTATAAGTTTTTTCATTTAGATAGAAGTGGTATTGTATTTTGCAGATTAAAAATTCGCAACTCATATATTTAGATTGCATTTGACGGAGAAAGGAGGAGTTTATCATCTTTTGCCTCATAGCTTTGCCACTAATGCATTTACTATTTCTTTTGTTGCAGAGTCAGCCTCATTAAATTTTACGTCGTCATTCAGTAACCCTGAAAGGATGCAATTTTTCAAATAGGTTAATCCGCTACTGGTGATTTCCCAAGTTCGATTATAGTTATCAATACTTACGTCATTTATATATCCAAGCTCATTTAGTATTTTGATATTTAAAGTGAGTTCAGCAGGAAACCAAATTCTACCTATAAGTTTGATAATTGTATATTCGTCGGAAAATTTGGGATGTGAGATTAGGAGTAATACCGAAACTCAATATATAACGGAAGTTAAAACATACTTTATAGCAACAGCAGAAGTTTGCCTAATAAAAGCCCCAAAATGTAGCCACTAAAAGTTGATAACTTTGTTAATAA
>JAWXAU010000196.1 GCA_034439655.1 Bacteroidota bacterium
CCCGATAATTATCGGGATGCGGGGGGATTAGTCCCCCTTTTGCGGACTATTATATATTGAGTTTCGGTATAATTATTTGGTTTCAAAAATCAGCAAATTAAAATGATACTATTTCTTCGTATTAAAATATTCCCTATACCAATCCCCATCATTGTGGTCTATCGCATCAGTATTTATAATATGCGTATCATCAATTTTACTATATAATATTTCCAATGCTGCAAAATCGCGTTGACTAATAACTTTGAAACCTGCTTTTAATAATTGTGCCGTACAAACTCCTGTTCCAATTTGGTATTTTTTATCTTCAGCATAGCGGTTGCCATCATATATAACCTCACTTCCACAAGCTGCACTAATATCCATCATCACGGCCAATTCTACGTTTTCTCTTTGTGCAACTTCAAGCATTTTTTTCGAAGCTTTTATCATACCTTCAGTCCAGTCTATACCACTTTCAGTTAATACTTTTGCTTTACCATTTAATACATCCATTCCGTTTCCTCCATGTATATCGCACATCTCCCTGGGTGTGCCAAAAGAAAACTCTTCTGGACAAAAAGGAATAAGTTTTACAGTGTGATATTTCAATAATTTTAATACACTGGGATACTCACCATTGGCACTCCCATCAACGCCACACAGCATACCTGTTAGGCATGCACTCACCAATACTCTTAAAGGATTTTCTTTGGCGGGAGTTCTGAGGTTTTTAAGGTAGATGTGGTTGGTCACATATATAGTTTTTTTGAGCCTTTTAATAATCTGTGATATTCAGGTGTCTTAACTTTGTTTTCGCAATTATTTATCTGCTGTCTATTTTTAGTATTTTAACGTTATGCAGCTTTACGGAAGGCGGGTCCGATAGCTATCAATCTTCTGCACCAAGCTTGCCTCGACAATTATAGGGATAAAAAACTAAATTTTAATTAATCAAAACCCCGAAGGGCTCACGAAAGCCATTAAAAAATTATAATATAATGCGTAAAACTATCTTTGGAATACATAACCCGCCAATAGGGTAGGTACTGTTAGTTTTAGTGCTATTTGTGTTCAATGAGTATTTTATTTTTTGGAACTGCAAATATTTTGTCATCAATCATCTGTCTTGATATTGATGTCGCTGCGACCGAAGCAATAAAGTCTGTGTACTCAATTTTATATTTTAGATAAACTGCTTTCATTTTTTGCGTATTAATATTTTTATCTAATGCAGTAATATTTTTGTACCAATTAGGGTTTATTCTCAAAGTATCGGAATTAAAATAAAAACTAACTGTTTTGTTTTCGTAGTAGGTTATAAGTTCATCACAGTCAATACCAAGTATTCTTTCACTATGGGGTTTGATTTCAAATTTTAATATCTTTTGCCCATATATTTCCAAATAATTACCCTCTTTAAATGAAAGGTACGCTGTCTTGCCAAAAAAAATTGTTTGTCTTAAAAATGTATTCGTTTTTATACATTATTTTTCCTTCAAAATAGTCGGTGTGGTTTTTTGTTGTAGTCGAAGAAAAAGCAAGAATAATAATTGAGAAACAGAGTAATATTGATGTCGCTTTGTTTTTTATTAACTTATCGCTAATTTCCTTATACGTCTCAGAATTATCAGACATGTCTCCCAATTTTTTGTCGGGTATGTATCATAAATGCCGTTTCAAAGGTATACTTATTTTTGAAATATCCAAATCATCATAGTGGTTTTTTGATGGCCGTTTTATCTAAGAATTTCTTCAATACCTGCGATAAACCTTCTTGCAAAAATTAACCTCCAACATAGCATCAGATAGATTTTGTTTAGCTAATCTGCTTCATTATTTTAAATACTACTTGCCCTTTTTTTCGTTCCCTCCACCTTGCTGTTGTCCACCTTTTTGATGTCCACCTTTTTGTTGATGACCACCTCCTTGTTGCTGTCTACCCTTTTTTTCCTGTGCACCACCTCCTTTTGCTGGGTCATGCCCGCATCTGTCTGGTTTTCCTCCAGAATAAGGCCTATCGTGATTCTCATGAGATTGATTTCCTTTTTCTTTCATTTTCGTATGTCCGTTTCCTTCATTCTTAAAGTGCTTGTTGTCTTTCATGTCTGATTTATCTTTATTTCCATGATTACCTTGATTCCAATGATCTCCAAAATGATTATTGTTGTGAAATTTGCCAGCAGACCCGGGGCCATAAATTGGTTTTCCTTTCATTTTAGGCCAACCTTTTTCTTTATAAAAATTATCGTAGCGGTTGAGTACAAAAATTGAATTCTGTCTATTGTTATAATATATTTGAAAAGCGGGATTTGGATAAAAAATATCTTGGTAAATATAATGTTTTTTGTGGTGGGCAACTTCAACTGTATATACGTTATAGGGATAGGGTGGCCAAGGCGAATACCAAACCGGATATGACTCCCAAACTACTGGAGAAACATAACTAACATATACTGGATTATAAACATACGCAACAGGAGCCCATAACGATACATTCACTTCAACTCCAAGTGCTGCTGTATGAAACACCTCTGGTAAAACGGATGCCTCGCCTTTTTTTTCATCCTCTTCAGGTTTTGGTTCCACAATTACATTTTCGCCATACATATATTCATTGCCTTTAATTTGAAGGGTAATGATATCATTTGTTTTTTTAACCAAACTAATCACTGCCACATCCTGAAACTCTGTATCATTTACCAATACTTGCAAGATAATAGCATGTCCTGTTCCATTTGTTTCGTCCTTTACACGGATATAATCGGTTTTCGAATCCCCGTTCAAGTCTAGGTTGTTTACTTTTTTAGTAGTGTTCAAGCGTTTTTCAAAATCTTCTGGATCTTTAGATTCCTTAAAAAGGTCAACAACAGCTACTAGGCTTAAATTATCGCCTGGCAAACCTGTGCTGTCAATGTCGGATGTTTCACTTTTGTCACCTGAACAAGAGGGTAAAATAAGACTAGAATATAAAAATATAGTTCCAGTAAATATTAAAAATATTTTTTTCATTATTATTATAAAGTGATAGTATAACAACTTAATTCCAATTTAGTTTTAAATCAAAAATTAATTTATGATCGGCCTTTGAAATTGCAAAGAAAAATTTCAATTTCGAGCCTCAAACCTCAAGGGATTTTCAAAAGACAACAAACGCAATTTTATTAGGCAGCCAGTATCAGTGAAACAAGTTTTAGCACAAGCACACTGCAAGTCTTTAGGAAAAGTAAACCATTTGATAATATTGCTATTGTGTTTTTTTCTTTATATTAGGTTGGAATTGGTTTGGCAATTACTTTTGAAAATTAATCAACTAATTTAATAATGAAACATTTAACAAATTATCTCTAACGTTCTATTATAATGGGTATGCTAACTATTACCACTGTTTATGGTCAGTTGGGTTACAAAGCATCAAATGCGGTTAACCACAAAACTGCGTGGTCCGACCTGGACACCATGGGCACAGCGGTCTCTTTTTCTTCTTACGACGATGAGGATTCATCTGCTCAGGACATCGGATTTTACTTTAAATTTAATGACCAATCCTATAATCGATTTATTATAAATACCAACGGGTTTATAAAGCTCGATTCATTTGCATCATCGGCAAATAATATATATTATAATGGTGGTCAATCGACAAGCGGAGGAGAGTTCAACAACAGCAATACTGACGACTCCTGCATATTGGCCATTTTCAATACCGATTTAGATGCGGGTACGGGCACACCCGAAATTAGAGTATATACCTCTAGTTCTAGCGGTAGTAGAATTTGTATAATACAATAGAAAAACTTTAAAGACAAGCATGCATCACCTGCCATACAGTTTGATAATATGAGTTTTCAAATTAAATTATATCAAGGTAGCAATAGAATTGATTATGTATATGGCCCTTTCACAGCTTCTACAAACAATGATGACCGCTTTACAGTGGCAGTTGGAATTCGCGGTGCTAGTTCAAGCACTCAGGATATTGTTTCGGTAACAAAAGCCAGCACCACAAGTTGGGATCAGGCGGTAATTCAGTCAGGGAATTACCCTGGGGGTGGAGGAGGGCCTACCACCCATAATACCCGCAATACGGTTATTCACGATTCGGGCAAGACTTATACTTTTATGCCCGCGTTCAATCGTGATATTAGGATAAAACCTATATATTCTTATGGTAAAATCCCCTATTATTACACTGACTCACAAACTATAGGTGTTGGTGTAGTAAACAATGGGCTAGATTCGATTTCTTATTTTGAAGTTATATTAAATTTATATGGTACCAATA
>JAWXAU010000197.1 GCA_034439655.1 Bacteroidota bacterium
ATATATTATTTTTCGAGAATTAGTTTTTTATTGATTGAAATGTTATTATTGGAAGTAATAGTTAATATATATATTCCTTTGTTAAATGTTGACAGGTCAAGTATATTCGTATTTTTAGTTTTACTGATCAATCTGCCTGTAATATCACGAATATAAATCTCAAACTGCTCTTTGGCAATGCTTCCTTCTATATTAACTATACCATCTGTTGGATTTGGATATATATTCAAATTGTTATTATCTGATAACGTATTAATACTATTAAAATAGAAACTTAATTGATTTGAAATTGCACTGCAACCACTCGCATTTACAATTTGCACTTGATACATGCCTTTCTGAGTTGGGCTATAAGTTTGGGAAGTTGCTCCTGCAATCGGGCTACCATTAAAATACCACTGATAACTCGCTGCACTACTCGACATTAAAGAATTTATATTTTGAGAAATGATAGGTGTATCACCTCCAGTTATATAACATTTGCTGTATCTGAAAGCTTTAGCCACCGCACCTGATGTTGTGGTTGACCATAATAGGTTTCCTGAAGAATCGATCTCATATATATAACCCGCTTGTGCAATGCAAACTAACATATTTCCATTTGGCAACTGCTGACTACCACCCATATTTTTTGTATGGCCTTTGCAGGCATGCACTTTTGTATAAGATGTGGGTGTATATGCTTGTCCTTGTGTGATAGCATAAGTATAACCATTATACGGTGGTGAAACTTGAAACACTGCAGATTGCGTAGCAGATATACCTTCGTTACTAAAACCTACCAAATATCCTGCATTGGGACAACCTTTAGGAATCCAGTGTGCATCGTGAACTGCATTGATGGTAGCTGTTGCATTTGCTCCGTAAGCAGGAGGATTTCCCCAACGGTATAATAAATCTCCTCCTTTGCCTGATTTTCCACCACTATGTGTAGCAGCCTCGGCAGTTGTTGTACTATGATCTATTACATATATTTCGTTCAAAAAATGTGAACTAAAGCAGACCTGGCTCAGTTCCTCATTGTATGATATTCCATTCATGTGTATCCAATCCTGTGCTGTTTTATAATTGATATTTAACAACTCGGGATGGTTGACAATGGAACTATAGTAATTACTTTTTGTATTATCATAGTTTTGCACCAAATGATCCCAGGCATGCCATTCCCAAACTACATCGCCTGTGGTGGCACCTGTAGGTTTTATTTCCACAATTTTATCTGGCCACATCACTATATTTTTTGAAGAACCAGCTTGTGTTACCTCAGCCGCAGTTTTCGACTCGTAGGCAATTAATAGTACATTTCCATTGGGCATGGGACATATATCATGATGGGTACAGTAAGTGGTGGTTGAGTATACAAAATCCCAAACTACATTTCCGTTCCAATCTACTTTTTGCACTTCACCACAAATAGGACCACCACTAAATGAATTACCTGCACGGGCCACGGTTCGCATCAAACTTCCACCTGGTAACATATAAGTGGAATAACCTGTTTTCTTAGTTGAAGGGAAAGTCCAAGTATGATATATATTTCCATTAGTATCTAACAAATTTGCAGTAGTTCCATTTTGTGTGGCGTATAGTGTATAGTCGCCCCATTGCTGGGCTCGTGTGATGCTAAAAAATAAAAGGAAAATTCCCAATAATAATGTGCTTTTTTTGTTCATGGCTTTTGTATAATGGTTAATGATTGATGGTTTCCGCCGCGGCGGGGTTAATTTGACCACGCTGCCTAGGCCAGTAACCTATCAAAGTTGTCAAATGATTATTACGGGGCAAGATACTAAAAGGTGGGGAAAGAATATAAATAATTTGAGAAGGCAGTTATCTTCAAGTCATTACAATCTGAAAGTAAAATTTAGGACAGTATTTTTGAAATAAGTATCAAGTATACCCCACCTATTTTAAATTTGTTTCGTAATAGTAATTAAATAAAAGCCAATTTGTTTTTCAATAAGAACACCCGATACAACGAACACGATTTGGAGAGTGTGATCAAAGCCTGTCAGGACAATAGTCCGCGAGCTCAGAGGGCACTTATCAAATTGTTCTTCGGCTATGCGAAAACCATTTGCATAAAATATGCTGCAAGTGTTGAGGAAGTCGAAGAAATGATCAATGATGGTTTTTTGAAAGTGTTTAATAATTTGAATAAATATGATCACGCACAACCGTTCAAAGCATGGTTGAGAACCATCATGGTAAATACTGCAATTGATTACTATCGCAAGTGGCAAAAATATAATAACCAAGACAGTTTGGATAATATAGAAGCCTTAGATGTGAGCGAAGATGTAATCGGGAAAATTGCTGCCGAAGAAATACTGAAACTCGTGCAACAATTACCTCCGTCATACCGAATGGTTTTCACTTTATATGTAGTAGAAGGATATAACCACCGTGAAATTGCTGAATTGCTGGGCATCAGAGAAGGTACTTCAAAATCTAATCTTCAAGATGCACGCAAAAAACTGCAAGCTCTAATTAAAAATAATTACCCCCATTTATATATAGTATATGGACAAAAAAATTTAAAAATACATGAAAACTGATAATTTTGATGATTCGATCCGTCGCAAGATGGATAGCATCAACCCACAATATACTGATGCCGACATTGATAAAGTAAATAGCTTTGTTAGCAAAAACTTGCGTGTGCCTTTTGCAAAAACTTTATTTGCAAAAGCCGCTGTCTCGGTAATCGGGATATCGATAATTGGCCTCACAATTTGGAATATAATACAACTGAACAAACAAGAACAACTCACAGAAACTATTAATAACTTAAGAATTAACAAACAAGAAATACCAACATCGAAACCAGATACGGTTTATATAAAAGAAACAATACCTGCTACTTCATCAGCAAATATTAACAATATAAACATTAATAAGAATACAGAATCTCCAAAACAAAAATATAATATTAATGATGACAAAGGTTCTACTCCAATAGCTAAAAATAAAGTACAGAATTCAAATACAAATCAGGATAGAAATATTAGTAATCCTGTTAATGTTTTACCAAAAGAAAATAAAATAGCTTTTGAAAATAGTATACAAAAAAAATCTGAGGATATTATACTTCCAAAAGAAAACAAGGGAACACTTGCAAATAATGATATCAAGCCTTTGGAGTCTATTGATTCTACAGAGCGTATTATAGATTCTGTTCCCCAACCTAATGTCCGTCCTAAAAAACCATCAAGCAAAAAATATATATTGGCTGGTATCGGCGGCAATATGGAATTGAGGAAGCCTGCCAAAAGCATGAATGTATTTGTTGAATATGTTTTTCACAAAAACTTTAGTGCGGCGGCAGGAGTAAAAATGGTGTTTTTAAAAGATGAACATTTTCGTGATGGGCGTGAATGGCGTGATCCTCAAGGTAAGAGTTTTCATCAAGCATTTCGCAAACAATTGCCTCCCGATAGTAACAATATAAAAGATATCAATATTCACAATGCTATACTATTACAATTGCCGGTACAAGTTTCTTATCGGTATTCATTAAATAATAAAATTACACTATTAGCAAGCCTTGCTACAGATGTAGAATTATACAGCAAACAAAAAATTGATTTCACACATAGGCTCCCTGGCCCAGGCAATAGAGAGGAACGATTAGGTTTTGAAGTAGTCCCCAAAATTCCACGTTTAAATAATATGTCTTTAGCGGTTGGTGCACAAAAACAGATATGGAAAAATTTTGGTGTACAAGCATATATATATGTCAACAAACAAATTATTTCTGTGCCTTATAGAAGAAACGATTTGAATTTTGGAGCTAGGCTTAGGCTTTTCTATAGTTTTAATATATAATTTATTTACGATGTAGCTCGCCGCGGCGAGTACGATGGATGTGGCTGACGCTTGTTTATTTACGATGTACGATGTACGGGAAATAACATTTGAGATATTTATTGCTTTTAATAGTATGTTTGTTTTTTATATTAATACTATTATGAAGGAAGAAATCAAATTGCAAACGAAAAAGATTGGACTAGACGTTATTATGCCCATCGATGAATTGCCCAATAAGCCATCTGGTTGGGCAATAGCAAAACAAATCGTACGAAGTTCGACTTCTATTGGAGCCCACTATCGAGCTGCTTGCAGGGCAAAGTCTGAAGCAGACTATATTTATAAACTAAAGATAGTTGAGGAAGAAACGGACGAAACTATTTATTGGTTGGAAATTATAGAAGAAAGCAATATGCTGACCTCAAACAAAATCCAATCTATTAAAAAGGAAGCGAACAAAATTCTGTCCATCACTGTGGCAACTATTAAAACAATGAGAAATAAAAGCAAAAAATAAGATAGAACCTAACCCAAAATAGGTCACACTCTTTATATCATATATTCTGAATCAAATATCGTATATCGTATATCGTACATTATACATTATTCTTGGTCCACATTCATCTTCAGCTTTCGGCCTTTATAGCTTTTGCGGTCGATTGCTTCCACCATTTTTCCAGCAAGTTTGCGATCTACATATACAATGCTATGCAGTTTGTGAAGCTCCACACTTCCCAAATTGTCTTTACGCAAATCGCTCATATCTAATACAAATTGTAGGAAGCTGGCTTTATAAAAACCATCTTTCATACCCACATTTATATATAATCTTTCTTTGTTGGTATCATCTACTCCAAATGATGAACGTCCGCGGCTATCTCCGCCTCTATCACCTCCACGGTCGTTACCTCTTCCGCCACGGTCACCGCCTCTTTCTCCACCTCTGCTGCCACCACGACTATCGCCACCGCGGTCCCCGCCTCTGCTACGACTATCCCCACGATCATTAAATCCTTCACGGGCATTCAAATCTTCTGCATTCTCATAATATTTTAAGAAACGGTCAAACTCCATCGCAGCTACGCGTTGCAGTATTTCTTCCTTGCTCATGTCCGCAAATTTCTCTGTGAGCAATGGCATATAAGTTTCATAATTGCCATGAGATATATCTGCTTTTTGCAAGCGACCAATAAACTCAAAAAACTGTTTGCGACAAACATCAGTGCCAGAAGGAATTTCTAGTTTATTGAATTTTGCTTTGGACAATCTTTGTATCTGAGCGAATTTACCATTTTCACGCGGAGTTATAATAGACATGCTAATTCCTGCATTGCCTGCACGGCCTGTACGCCCACTTCTATGCGTATATACTTCAATTTCATCGGGTAATTCGTAATTGATTACGTGCGTAATTTCTTTTACATCAATACCCCTTGCGGCCACATCGGTTGCTATTAATAATTGCAAACTTCTATCACGGAATTGTCCCATTACTTTATCGCGTTGTTGTTGCGATAAGTCACCATGCAAGGCATCGATATCATAACCTTCACGGGTTAATTTATCGGTGATATCTTGTGCATCGGCCCTTGTACGGGTAAATATAATGCCATACATGCCGGGGTTAAAATCTATAATACGTTTTAAGGTATCATAACGATGGCGATGCGAAGTTATATAATATTGGTGGTCGATATTTTTGTTGGTAGTATTTGCTGAACCAATGGTAACCTCCACAGGCGTATCCATATATTTTTTGCTCACCTGCCTCACGCCTGCTGGCATGGTAGCACTGAACAACCATGTGCATTGACGCGAAGGCGTGTTCTGTAATACGAATTCAATATCTTCACGGAAACCCATGTTCAACATTTCATCGGCCTCGTCCAAAACTACATATTGTACATTGGCTAAATTCACAGCTTTGCGTTCAATCAAATCGATGAGTCGGCCTGGGGTAGCGATAACGATATTGGTTCCTCTTTTCAAATCACGAATTTGCATAGAGATGGAAGTTCCACCATACACTGCGGTTACGTCTATGCCTGGTAAATACTTTTTGAACAACTCCATTTCCTTCACCAACTGCATACACAGTTCGCGTGTGGGGCATATTACCAATGCCATTGGGTTTTTCTTGATTCCTTGGGCGAAATGCAACAATGGTAAGCCAAAGGCAGCGGTTTTTCCTGTGCCTGTTTGTGCTAATCCTATAAAGTCTTTTTCACCTGATAATAATACAGGTATGGCTTTTTCTTGAATCTCGGTGGGGGTGGTAAAGTTCAGGTCAGTAATAGCCTGAATAAGTCGGTCGTCTAGACCTAGTTCTGCAAATGATATCATTAATAAATTTTCGGCAAAGGTAGGCAATATAATTGATAGTATAACAGTTAGGGCTGAAATTTTAATTGCAAATTACGAAACTTCAATTACGAATTACTATATCAAACCGTCATGGCGAGCCTTTTTAAGAAAAATGCCAAGGTTGAAAATGTTAGCTTAAAAAAGAGGCGTGGCAATCTCTAAATTTCGGAGACGAACGTCATCCTAAATTTATTTCAGCATCTATATATTAACGAGATCCTGAATCAAGTTCAGGATGACGCCGCGACGGCAACACAATAGTGAGCCTGCGTAATGCCAAGACTAAAGACATATAAAACTTAAAACAACAGAATAATGAACAAGGATTAACAAATGAAGATTTTAGAAGATTTATAAAGTAGAGAAGGTCGTCATGCTGAATTTATTTCAGCATTTCTTTGTGGCTTAGATGCTGAAACAAGTTCAGCATGAGGGTGTGGATGGTCTCACAACATCTTCGCATACCGATACTCATCCGTATACTCTTCATCTTTATATATTGCATTTTTGCCGATGCCTTCTAATACAAAACCATTCTTTTCTAATACTTTTCTGGAAATTGGATTCCAACCAAAAACGGTAGCATAAACTCGAGTTAAATTATAATTCTTAGCAACATATAATTCCAAAAATAATTTCACTGCTTCGGTGGCGATGCCATGCCCCCAATGTTCTTCGCTAAGGCAATAACCCAGTTCACCACTTTTATTATATACATCTTCACCAGGGAAAATGCCCACTGTTCCATAAATTTTCCCTTCTATTTCTATTCCCAAAACATTGACGGGATCACGTGTTAAAACATCTGCAATAAATATTTCTGCATGCTCTGTATGATAAGGATGGGCGAAACGATTACGCATATTAATCCACAGTTTTTTGTTATTGCAAAACGCAGCCATCTGCTCTGCATCTTCCATTCTCAAAGGGCGTAAGGTGAATTTTGGGGATTGTATAACCATGGCACAAAGGTAGGAATGAACTAGGTCAGGTGGAAACACCTGACAACACTACTGGAGGAAAGACCTGACCGCACTACTAATCGAAACACGTGACCGCAAAGTTGTACGCAAAGTGTGCTGTCGGTTGTTTCCAACTGACGATGGAAAATATTTCCACTCCCTCCTATATATTTGCAACGTGTTAAACATTTTTAAGCCAGTCTTTTACAAACGGAGAATTGTATTTTTTGTAGTTGGATTGATATGTTATCATACTTCATCAGCACAAACAAAAAAAGAAATTCCCGTTAAACAATCTACTAGTTATATATTATTTGAAACTGCCAAATACAATTTGGATTTGAATTCAAAACACAAAATGGATTCTATATATAATGTATGGAAAGACAGTACCAATTATAAAATATATCTTTACGGAAATACAGACAGCGTAGGCGATAAAAACTATAATCTAATTTTATCAAATAGCCGTGTAGAGTCCGTGGGCAGCTATCTCCATCAATTGGGAATTGATACCTCTAAAATAAAATATGCATCTTATGGCGAAAATTCTTACCTTATGACAAATTTGATGATAAACTCATTAGTCGAGGGTTATCACTTGAATATTACAGATTCAGAAATATCAGAAACAAAATCAACCCGCTTTTATCCCTTCAAACTGTTTTATACAATAGACGATACTATACAAATAAATAAATACCAAACAGTGATGATTGATAAAAACTATTTTGTCAACTTTAGCAGTTCGTTGGGTGTATTATATAGTGTAAACTTTGAGCACCAGATTTC
>JAWXAU010000198.1 GCA_034439655.1 Bacteroidota bacterium
GCTATGGATTAAACTAATCATACTAAGAATGAAATATACATTGCAATATAGATTCGATCAATTTTGTGTTGTTTTGAGATTAACAGCAAGCCCTATATATATATTGCTTTTAAGATTAAAAAACTTTCTCCCTTTATATAGTCTGTTATATATTTTTTTCATCTTTGTATTATAATTTATATCACAATAAATATTTGGTATACATATGCTGCTATATCCCGCATTTTCAAATTTGCTGTGGTACATATCTGCATATTGTCCCAATGTTTTAAGTGTAACTCCTTTCACCGTGCAATATCGCACAAACAATTTGCTGCCTGTAGTCAATATTGGGTTAGTTCCTATGCCTTCAACTTGTCCATTTAATAATATTACCGAATCAATATAATGGGTAGGGTAATATACAGAATCGGGCAATGAAATTGAACCCTTTACTTTCAGTACCACATCATTGCTGCTGTCGCCCACAAAATACATATTTGCCCGTGTAGCATTCTCCACTGTTACATTTATATTTGGGCCAAAGGTGCAATAACCCGCATAAGTATTATAGTGTGCATAGTCTTTATAATAATGAAAACTAACAGTATCACCTCGCAATATAAGGTTTGCGTTAATGGCCAGTTCCGAATTGGGCCCGTTCAAAAATATATGTGGCGATTTGATATACACCAAATTGCCGCTGCTATCCACGTTTAAAATACCTGTATTATTCACTATAAGAGTAGCACCCGAGTCTAATATCACCGAACCACTACTCCATATATTGGCTACAGCGTTTGAATCTACTATAAAATAACCACCAGCTTTTATTCTTATAATTCCGCCTCGGTTTATGAGGGTGCTGCCCTGCACTAAGTGCAAAGAACAGTTTGGCTCAACCAGCACTTGGCTTTCGCTTTCCATAATTAACCTACTGCCTTTGTTCACCGTGCAACTGGTACCGTCCTGAAAATTAAGGTGCATGGTATTGCTGCCGCGTATAATCATATCAGCCCTTTTCATGGTATCTGTAGGGTACTGTACCTATGCAGTTCAGCCACGTAGGGCTATTGCCAGCCCTATTACATAAATATAAATCGCTGTAAGTGGTAAGTGAGGCATTATCTGCAATTGTTGTATTCATTGAGATATAACGTGGGTCTTTAATCCCTTTTTGCTTATAATCGGGATGTATACGTCTTAATACCTTATTATCATATATAATACGCTCTATATTATTTATACTATCTGTAGCATACTTATAGCAATCACAGGGCAATTCGGCATAACTGGCCGTGCTGTCAAAATATAAATGGTACATATTATATAGTAGCATATAATCTAGTCCATTATTTTCGCCCCATATTTCTTCGGGCGAACTAACTATATCGGTATAATGATGATGCCAAGCTATTGGGCCTTGCCAATACCGAGAATTAAAGTATCTAGGATGCAACCCACCAGAGTTTGGCACTACTGAATCTAAACCTATTGTCCCGGGATTAAAATACTGCGGGGCATCATTTAAAAGACTATCATAAAATGCTTTCGTTCTATAAGTAAGTGCATGCCCATTAAGCACGGCATTCATCAATTCTGCTTGTTTACAACCAAGTATTTCACTATAATAGTGAATTGCGGAATTATCAAAATCATCAGCTAAAACTCCCATATTTACACAATAAGTATATATTGCTCTGCTAGCTATGGTATCTATAATAGGTGTTTCTCTAATCTTGTGGGCCGTGGCAAATGAAAGGTTTGTTTTTACAATCTCATTCCATTGGGCTGCTACAAGCCCGAAGTTACTTGATTGCGAAGGCCAACTTTTTTGAAAATCCCAAGCTACAGTCGACATATTATATTTAGCTACCGCTAAAGCATTTTGGCCATAAAACAATATATTTGAAACCACTGCTCCTGCTAAGGGAGATAAGACCGATGCAGCGGTAGAAAGTAAAATGCCTGCTGCTGCAAATTCTATTTGTGTAACACAATTTTTGGCTACAATAGAATCGCCATAAGTAGTGCCAAGATACTTATTACATACTTTAGAAAAACCTGTTGCATTTCCCCACCAAAAACTTCCGCCGGTAGGAACACGGGTACTAAACGCCTTTATTATATCGTCTGATGCAGGTGCATTAGGGGCAGGGTTTTCAAATGCCCAATTAAAATGTGTACGAGCAAGTGTAACTCCAAGCAAAGTGCAACTGTCCACATTCTTGGTACTACTCACCATATCTATTATTCTTTTCAGTATGGCCTTGCCTTCATCTTTTATATAAAACCCTTGATCCTGAGGTGTGGGTTTCACATATACATTGTCTACGAATTTTATTAAGAAAACAACCCCCATGGCTATGCCCGACGCTTCATCCGCACTCATTATGTTCACAGGGTTATAAGTAATACTATCATGTATACTCTTAGTCCCGTCCACTCTGTTGTTTCCGTTCGGTGCCCAGTTTTCATAGGTTTCGTTATAGGTACGATAGCTCTTGCTATCTATTATAAAACTACTGTCTTCTTCTAGCCAATCCTTTACTATTCCAGTATCCATATCACATCTTAGTAATACACCGTCCCTGTTGTTTGACAAGGTACTTATATTAAATAACTATGCATCAGAGCGATCATCTAATCTGTTAAGTGCATTTAATGCATAACATATTTCCTTTAAAGTAGCTTTTGTGTCTTGCCCGTTCTTTTTTAGTAGTTTGTACTCCATAGCAAGAGTGGCTATATAATAGCCTATATGCATGGTCACATTATCACCCCAGTTCATCCAACTTGTTTTGTGCGGAAAATGGTTTCCGCCGGTAGTATAGTCCCTGCCATCGAAACGGCTCATCCCCCTTGTCTGCATGGGCTGCGAACCACCTCGGTCAGCACTTACATTTATAAACCATTTTTTCAATCTGTCTCTGTAATCCCAATATTTTTGCTTGTTTACAGTTGATGTTTGTCCAAAGGTTTTTAACCCTATAAATAGCATCAATAAAATTAGTAATTTTTGTTTCATATATAATTTTAATAGTAAGTTTTATAATCTACCATTTCCCAGTCATCACCATTATCCAAATTTGTTCTTCTTATAATTCCTATATTTTTCTTAAAAAATAGATTTACTTTTGAATTGTGAAAAATAGAACTGTAGTCACTGTAAAACAAATTTACGCTGTCATATTTACTACTTTTTATATATAGAGTTGTATCTTGATTTTTTAAAATGGTTTTTCCACCGCTCCTCCACAAATCATAACTTTCACCATGCTTCATTGGAAAGAACATTACTCTATCAGAAGCCCCTCCACCCCATGGCCCATTTGAACTTAAATTTAAATCATAGCAAGCATTCATTGTATTTTTATCTATAATAGGCCCTATGGGTTGTGCATTTATGGAGTACAGTGCTTGATAGGCTGTACTAATTAAAACATTCCCAAAATCCTCATATTTATATAATGCCTTTCCATCTGTTGCACTCACTAAAGTATGATACCCAAATTTATAATCAATTACCGTAACAGTATCAATCATCCCATTCTTTTTGTTCTTATACACCCAATAACTACCAGGCTTAAATGCGAAATACCTCAAGAACTCATCTGGCAATTTATATTCGGGTATCGGTCTTTCAGGCACGGGTTCTTGTTCCTTGGTGCAACCCAAGTATAGACATAGCAATGTAAAAAGAGATATTTGCTAAGTATTTATTCATGTTTGCAAATGTATATTTTAAATGTTTGTTTTACAAATATATTTAATAGATGTATTGTCTCCTCATTGCATGCAGTTGGTTTTAGTAAAAATAAGTGTTGTGTTTTTTAGCTGATTTGGCAAATAACTCTTTTTACATTGCTATGGTACACGTTGCAATATCAAATAAATCCATATTTACCATTAGCGAATTAAATCTCAAAAATATTCCGTAACTTTACAGCTTATTTTTTAACACAGAGATAATGCACGCTTTTCGCAGAAAATTTTATATAATAGTTATTAGTTGTTTCATAGGAATATTTTGCGTTACAAATGCCAAGGCACAGATAGTTATTAATGAAGTAGCTGGCGTAAATGTGGGCAATGTACAGGATGAAGATGGACAACTTAATACTTGGCTCGAATTATATAATAGTGGTAATTCAGCAGTCGATTTGAAGAATTACCAACTTAGCGACCGCTATGGCAAAGCATTCAAATGGACCTTCCCTACTTATATACTTGGTGCGGGCAAACGCTTAATGGTATTTACTTCGGGCAAAGACAGAAGGTTATTTATAGACCGATGGGAAACAGCGATATGGTTTAATAATTATTGGAAATATATAGCTCCCAAATCAGCTATCTCATCCACATGGATTCAGCCTGGTTTTAATGATGTGAATTGGACCAGCGGCAAAGGAGGTATAGGATTTGGCGACGGAGATGATAGTACAACAATTGCCACAAATATATCTTTGTTCATTCGTCAAAAATTCGATGTGCCCGATACTGGGAAAATTGTTAGAATGCTATTGAGCATGGACTATGATGATGGGTTTATCGCATACTTGAACGGCATAGAAATAGCCCGCAGCAATATGAATGGAAACGCATGGAATGACAGTGCCACTGCTACCCACGAAGCATTGATATACCAAGGTTATGCTCCCGAAACTTTTGATATTCCTGACTCTGTTTTTAGAAATTTGTTGATGCCAACAGGGAATGTATTGGCTATACAAGTACATAATTTAGTTCCCAATTCTAGCGATTTATCGGCTATACCTAATTTAAGTTTGGCAGTAGCTGATACAGGTACTTGGTATGCCAAACGCAATCTATCATGGATACCCAGCATCAACAAAACTTATTTACATACCAATTTTAAATTAGGCAGGAATGAAGGAATATATATAAATGATTATAACGGAAATTTTATAGACTCGACTAATACTGGTTACCTCGATTCAGGATTGGTGGTGGCAAGAATCCCTGATGGACAAAGCTGGTGCATCACTCCTACGGCTACGCCTGACAGTACCAATAATGGACAAAAATGTTTTAAAGGTTATGCCACGCCTCCTGCATTTAGTTTGAAAGCTGGGTTTTATAAAATTACACAATATTTAAAATTAACAACTGCTAATAAAAACTTTGAAATTAGATATACCGAAAACGGAAATACTCCGAATGCAAATTCTAAAAAATATACACCCAATATTATAATAGATAAAAGCAAAGTAATTCGTGCTCGATGTTTCGATACTACAGGACAATACTTGCCAGGCAAAGTTTTTACCAATACTTATTTCATCAATGAAAATATAAACCTACCAGTTATCGCTATATCCACCGACTCTTCAAATTTATGGGATTGGGACTCGGGTATCTACGCCATGGGGCGTAATGCAGCAGCAGGATTCCCGCATCATGGAGCAAATTTTTGGTACGATTGGGAAAGACCCTGCCATGTAGAATATTTCAAACCCAGTAAAATTGGGACGCAATTATTTGAGGTGGATGCGGGATTGAAAATACATGGAAATTATTCCCGAGGCTGGGCTCAAAAAAGTTTTAGAATTGAAACTAGAAAAGGATATGATAGTTCAATTATTAATTTTCCGTTATGGGATATCAGGCAATATAAAACAGTAAAAAATTTCAATATCAGGAATGCGGGGATTGATTGGCTTGCAGGGCATATGCGTGACGACGTAATGCAACGAATGGCATACGCTACACATAATGATATGATGGCAAGCACACCATGTGTGGCGTTCGTGAATGGAGAATATTTTGGTGTGTTTCAAATACGTGAACGCGAAGATCAAGATTATTTAGCCAATATACATGGAACAGATCCTAACAATGTAGATATATTAAAATGGAGTAATACGGTGCTAGAAGGTGACGGGAATGAATGGAGTAAATTATATAATTTTATTGCAGGAAATGATCTCTCCAATAATACCAATTATGACTCTGCTACCAAAATGATTGATATAGAAAACTACTGCGACTATATGATTGCAGAAACATATTATGTTAATAATGATTGGCTAGGAGATTGGACGAATAATATCAAATTTTGGAGACCGAAAAAACCTGATGGCAAATGGCGGTATGTATTATGGGATACCGATGTGGGAATGAGTTTTTGGTCGGGTCCCAGTCAGGATAAATTATATAATTTACGGTACCCTGCCTCTCCTCAAATACATTCGGTAATGTTCGATACAATGATTACCAATACCAAATTCAAAAACTATTTTGTAAATCGTTATGCTGATTTGATTAATACTATATATCTGCCAGCAGAATTCAAGAAAGTAATGAAGCTTTTTGTTGACACGATGGACAATGAAATGCTTCGTGAATACATGCGTTGGTCCACCCAGACCACACTTGCCACATGGAATGCCAATTTGCAAAATATGTATAATTTTATTGATGCAAGACCAACCTATGCACGTAAATATATACAAAGCAATTTCAATTTAATTAATCAAGATACTTTAACACTAGTGGTATCTCCGGCCAATGCTGGACGAATAAAAATATCTACTATCATACCTACCAAATATCCTTGGAAAGGTGTTTACTTTAATGGTGTTCCCGTTACGGTAACGGCAATTGCAAATCCTGGATATACATTTAATTATTTTACTATTGGAAGTACGAAAGACAGCAACCAAAGTATTACACAAAACTATACAAAAGATACGGTAATAAAAGCTTTTTTCAAGGGTTCGCCTCAAGCACTCAAATTGGTAGTGAGTGAAATTAATTATAATTCTCCTAAAAAACCCGACGCGGGCAGTTGGATTGAGTTACACAATTATAGTAATGTTAAAATTGATATTTCTGATTGGAGATTTCATAGCCATGGCGACTATTATAATTATAAATTCCCGACAGGAACAACCATAGGTGCTAATGGCTATTTGGTGCTATGTGAAGATACTGACAAATTCAATAAAGTATATCCCAATATATCTGATAAAATTGGTAACATTGGTTTCTCACTCGATAATTTTGGGGACTCGATATATTTGTTCGATAATATAGGAAAAAATGTTGTGCGTTTTGGCTTTTCTGACACCACAGGTTGGCCGCAATTGGCTGATGGACTAGGGCATACCATGGAGCATAAGTACGATTCGGCTGTATATACTTATGATACTTGGTTCAATGGATGCCTTGGTGGTTCACCGGGAAAGGCATTTGCACCTTGCAATGAGCCTATCGTTATTTCTGAAATCAATTATAAATCATCAAACAATGCCGATGCGGGTGATTGGATAGAATTATATAATTCTACTAGTGCTGCAATCAATATTTCAAAATGGCATTTTAAGGACGAACAAGATACCGATGATTATGTTATTCCTAATGGAACTATCTTGTCAGCAAAAGGTTATTTGGTCTTAGTTTCCGATACTACAAAATTCAAAGACGAATATAATAATGTTTCCAATTTTATAGGTTCTTTTGGTTTCGGATTAAAATCGGAAGGGGAAATTTTAAGGTTATATGATAGTGTGGGCAATCTCAAATTCAATATGCTATATGGCCGCCATCAGCCAGAGTGGCCTTACAAACCCAATGGGATGGGATATACATTAGAAATAGAAGACACCGTACTCGATTACTCCTCTGGCGATAGTTGGACTACGGGATGTGTGATGGGATCACCAGGAACAGATAGGGTTACATGCAATTATTCACTGACCGTTTCTGAGATTAATTATAATATGGAAGCATCCTTAAGCAAAGGTGATTATTTAGAATTATATAATTATGGCAAGAATGATTTATATATAGGCGATTGGAAATTATATACCAAGAATGGAGTGTATACTTTCCCGCAAACAGCTAAAATAAAAAATAAAGATAGACTACTTGTCACGAATAGCGACAGTAATTTTACGGCATGGAACCATATAGCTTTCGGCAATTTTAAAATGGATAATTATTGGGATTCTATTACACTGTATGATAATAATAGCAATTTTGTTTTAGCAACTAATTATGATAGTTCTTCTGCCTATACTTCATTAGCAAATGGCATTGGTTTTACCTTGGAATTGGTATCTAAAAATTCACCACTAAATTTGGGTTCTAGTTGGGTTGCAGGCTGCTTAGGTGGTAGTCCTGGCGAGGCTTATAGCCCTTGCAAAGCCAAGGTTTTGATATCGGAAATAAATTACGAATCGGCCAACGAACTCAATGTTGGTGATTGGATAGAATTGTATAATCCAAATACTACTTCTATAAATTTAAATGGATGGAATTTGCAAACAAAATCGGCGAAAATACAATTCACAAGTACAATAATAAATCCAAATGAAAGAATAGTTTTTGTAAGTGATACTGTGAAGTTCATCAAATACTTTGGTAACAAATCGAATATGCGATTAGCTAACTATTTTAGCTTAGGAAATACTTCCGACGAAATAAGCCTGAGCGATTCAAATAAAATACTGAAATTATATTTGAAATATAACAACGCAAACCCTTGGGACAATTTGGCAGCAGGAAAAGGTTATACTTTAGAACTTGACAAAAATGTGCTTACGCAAAATGATATATTACTGCCAAAATCATGGAAACATTCGTGTTTATTGGGTAGCCCAGGTGATAGCACCAGCTTATGTAATAGCGATATTTCTGTGTCTGAAATTTGCTTGCGTGCCGATACTTTATTCAATAGCGGAAATTGGATAGAGCTTCATAATTTTGGATCTCAACCTTTGAATCTATTTGGATATAAAATTTCAAACACCTCTCAAAGTTTTGTCTTTGCCAATAATACAATTTTAGATGCTGGGAATAGAATTGTTCTTGCTTCTGATTCACTTAAATTCTATAATGCTTATCATATTTCAGCAAATAGTAGCACTTTAGATTCATTGCCACTTGCAGGGAATTTAACAATTACCAATATAGATAATAAAACCATATATAATACGTCCTATCAAAGCAATAATCAATATACCAAAGGATATGGCTATACCCTTGAATCTCTTTCTGATACAGGAATTAGTGCCTCAAACTGGTTTAGGGGTTGTCCGAATGGCTCGCCAAATAATATATATACAAATTGCAAAAAAATCAATCCGATTATTTCTGAACTGAACACAATCCTTGATGCAAGTTTTGATGACGGAAAATGGATTGAAATATGGAATAAAGATACTGTTCTTACCTTAGATATTTCTAGTTGGTCAATTGGAAGTAATGACCTTAGCAATCGTTTTATATTCCCTTCAAACACTACCCTAAAACCCAATGCCCGCTTGGTATTGACAAAAGACGATGTTAAATTTAAAACCGTTCATCCGCTCACCAATACTATATTGTTATATGCAAATTTAGATATTGATACAACGGGCGTACTACGAATTTGGGATGCCAATAAAAAACCACAGTTTGTATTGTTTTATAATAATATTTATCAGAATCCTGGTTATACTTTAGAGTTAACCATGCCTGATACAAATTTAGAAGGACTTTCTTCTCAAGCAGCTTGGAAAGAAGGTTGTTACACAGGGTCTCCTGCCACTAATTATATGCCTTGTTCTTCTCCTATTTTGGTATCTGAAATTAATTATAATAGTTCACCAAATTTAGATGCCGGCGATTGGTTCGAACTTCATAATACTTCTCTCAATGCTAGTGACCTCAATGGCTGGAGCGTGTTGAACGAAGCCAATCAAACTATTAAACTAAATAACAATTTATTGGCAGATTCCTTCCATTTGCTAGTTTCAAACGATTTTAAATTTGTTACGCAGCATGCCAATGTATATAATAAAACAGTTTCAAGTTTTAGTTTGAATACAAGCGATAAACTCAGATTTTATGATACCGAAGGCCGCTTGCGTTTTATACAATATTGGAGCAGTAAAATTCCCTGGAACGACTCAGCAGACGGTTTAGGTTATACTTTAGAATTGATGATTAATGCTATTGATCCATCACAGGCTACACAATGGGTAATTGGCTGCACGGGTGGTTCTCCAGGCACTACGCAAGTGCCATGCATTAATACTAGCCTTAATAATATATATACTACAAATTCATTTAAAGTTTATCCAAATCCCGCCAAAGAATATATTATTATAGAAACTGCAAATCCTATTTCAAATAAATATATATTATTAGATGCGACAGGAAGAATTTTAGTACAAGGAAATTGTAATCAGGGAATGTGTAAAATTGAACTTGCTAATTATGCAAAAGGTATATACTTATTGCAGATTAATAATGAGGTGGTAAGGGTGGTGAAGGAATAGAAACCGTTGCAGATTTGACCACTCTGCCTTGCAATGGCATGGGCAGAGTGGTCAAATCTAGCTCGAATCTACCTGTGCACCCTAAATATATTTACTAAAGTACCACCATACATTGATTTTTTCTCTAAAGTCATACCATTATTCAGAGCAACTTTTTGTGAATATATATTATACCAATTCTTAAACTCAAATAGTTCTCCGCCTGTGGTGGATTTAGTTTTTAGAATGGTAATGCCGAACTACATCCCGAAAGCATTCGGGATTAGTCCCGTTATTTTGGGCTATTATATATTAGACCTCTTTCATAATTCGATTCTAATAAATATAAAGGTTTGAAACACGAATTTTAAAACTTAGAATGCTGCCCTTTTTTATTTACA
>JAWXAU010000199.1 GCA_034439655.1 Bacteroidota bacterium
GTTCGCGGCGAGCGATACTACAATAAAATAAAGTGTCCGTTATAATTTGGCTTTTCTTATTTGAATTATGAAAGAGGTCTATTGAGTTTCGGTATAATATATTCATATAACAAAAAAAGCAGCCCTTTCGAGCTGCTTTTATATACTAATTAAAATTATTCGCTGTAGGTAATTATTAAGCTAATACCACAATCTTATTGTCCAACATTTCAACAATACCTCCTTTTATTTCAAAATTCTGAATGCCTTCTTTACTTGTTATTTTCACAGTTCCTGCTTTCAAACGAGAAACTATGGGTGCGTGGTTATTCAGTATTTCAAATACACCCAAACTACCAGGCAACATCACACTTTCCACTTCACCACTGAAGAGGGCTTTATCGGGAGTTAATATTTCTAATATCATAATATTTAGATTTTGTAATCGTGGCAGTGAACTAAAGTAAAACTGCGTTAGCCACTGTTTACTGTCTACTGCGAACTTATTTCGCTTCCTCCATTAATTTTTTACCTTTTTCAATCGCATCTTCAATAGTTCCTACCAAGTTGAATGCTGCTTCAGGATATTCATCTACGGCACCATCCATTATCATATTGAAACCTTTGATGGTATCTTCGATAGAAACCAAAACCCCATCCAATCCTGTAAACTGCGAAGCCACAAAGAAAGGTTGCGATAAGAAACGTTGAACACGACGGGCACGGTGCACTACCATTTTATCATCTTCGCTCAACTCATCCATTCCTAGAATTGCTATAATATCTTGTAACTCTTTATAACGCTGCAAAATCATTTTCACACGTTGGGCACAATCATAATGTGCATCACCCACAATAGCAGGAGAAAGGATACGTGAAGTAGAATCCAAAGGATCCACCGCTGGGTAAATTCCAAGCTCGGCAATTTTACGACTCAATACTGTAGTAGCATCTAAGTGGGCAAAAGTTGTAGCTGGAGCAGGATCTGTTAAGTCATCCGCAGGTACATATACCGCTTGTACTGAGGTGATAGAACCACGTTTGGTAGAAGTAATACGTTCTTGCATCGCACCCATCTCACTGGCAAGCGTAGGTTGGTAACCCACCGCCGATGGCATACGACCCAATAGAGCCGAAACTTCTGAACCTGCTTGTGTGAAACGGAAAATATTATCGACGAAGAAAAGAATATCGCGACCGCCAGATTTCTCATCGCCATCACGGAAATATTCAGCAACAGAAAGTCCGCTCAATGCCACACGTGCCCGAGCTCCCGGAGGTTCGTTCATTTGTCCAAATACAAGGGTAGCTTGCGATTGGGCTAGTTCGTGCAAATCAACTTTGCTCAAATCCCAGTCACCTTTTTCCATACTTTCTATAAAAGATTTGCCATACTTAATAACGCCCGATTCAATCATCTCACGCAACAAGTCATTGCCTTCACGGGTACGCTCACCCACACCTGCAAATACTGACATACCTTCATAAGCTTTTGCTATATTATTAATCAATTCCATGATGAGTACGGTTTTACCCACACCTGCACCGCCGAACAAACCAATTTTACCTCCTTTTACATAAGGCTCCAAAAGGTCGATTACTTTAATACCTGTATATAATGGCTCCGACTTAGTAGTTAACTGATCGAACTTTGGAGCATCTCTATGGATGGAGCGATATTCAGGAACATCGGGTTGTGCCAGTCCATCAATCGCCTCTCCTACCACATTCATCAAACGACCACGCACATTGTCGCCAGCAGGCATGGTGATCGCTTTGCCTGTATCGGTCACTTCCATTCCACGCACCAATCCGTCGGTGGCTTCCATGGCGATGGTGCGAACTAGGTTTTCGCCCAAATGTTGCTGAGTTTCCAAAATAACTTTGGTGCCATCGCCTTTTATTACATACAATGCATCCAAGATACGAGGGAGTTTAGCGTCTACGTGAGCAAAGCTTACATCGACTACAGGACCAATTACCTGTGCTACTTTTCCAATATTTGCCATTAAAATTTCGTTTAATTTTTAAGGCCGCAAAAGTAAAAAAGGAACGCTTATAAAACAAGGGATTGTTTAAAATTAAATGAACAAATAATTAACTGCTATAATTATAGGCTATGAATTAGCTAAAAACTTTGTGTCCATTGTGTAAAGTGTTTGTCCTCACGAGGCTAGAGCCTGTGCCGAACTTGTTAGGGTAAGGGATTGCACATTGCTTAAAAACATACAAAAGATTTGAAATCGTAAATGTCTCTCCCGCAAGCTTGCAGGAGAGACATGACAAATGTGAGTAGCATTGTGCTTAGGATACTTAATATGATATAATTTTTCATTTACATTTGCAAACTCAAAATCAAATCACTTTGCAAATCCCCTTTAACAAACCTTATTACACAGGAAACGAAACTAACTACATGGCCCAAGCAATGGCCAATGGCAAAATTTCGGGCGGGGGAGAATTTACAAAACGCTGTCATGATTTTTTTAAACAGAAATATGGATTTGAAAATTGTTTGCTCACGAATTCATGCACCGCGGCTTTGGAAATGGCCGCCATCCTTATCGATATAAAACCTGGCGATGAAGTAATCATGCCTTCCTATACTTTTGTTTCTACCGCAAATGCATTTGTATTACGTGGTGCCAAAATTGTTTTTGCCGATAGCAGTCCATCGCATCCAAATATGGATGTTGACACTCTAGAACATCTCATCACGCCAAAAACAAGAGCAATTGTTCCCGTTCATTATGCAGGCAATGCTTGTATTATGGAAGCTATAATAAAGTTGGCCGACAAACATAACTTATATATAATAGAAGATGCGGCACAAGCCATTGATGGTTATTATATATTTACCGATGGTAGCCGTAAACCACTTGGTTCTATTGGGCACTTGGCTGCTTTCTCATTTCATGACACTAAAAATATTATATGTGGCGAAGGTGGTTTGCTCGTGATTAATGACAAGAAATTTGTAGAGCGTGCAGAAATTATTTGGGAAAAAGGAACCGACCGCAGCAAATTTATTCGTGGCGAAACCAATAGTTATGGTTGGGTTGATATAGGCTCTTCCTTTCTCCCTTCTGAACTTACTGCTGCTTTTCTACTTGCACAGCTCGAACAAATTGAACAAATACAAAACAAACGACTCAGCATTTGGAATCATTATAATAGTTTGCTTGCGAACACCAATTTTGAGACACCCACTATCCCATTATATAGTACGAATAATGCACAAATGTATTATATAGTCTTAGATAGTATAGTGCAAAGAAATAATATGATAGCTCTTTGCAAAAAGGACAATATCCAAACTGCATTTCATTATCTCCCATTGCACCAAAGCGAGTTTTATACTAGCGAACACGACGGCCGCAACTTGCCCAATTGCCAAAGGTTTGCTGATGGTTTGTTGAGATTACCACTCTATTATGATATGGGGGAAAGTGAGGTGGAGTTTGTGGTGGATGTGGGAAAGAGTTTGGGGTTATAAATTGCTATATATATGCCATAAATTAAGCTGCAAGGATAAGTACTCATCAATTTGGGATTTTATACCAATTCTTAACCTAAAATAGTTCTCCGCCTGTGGCAGATTTGGTTTGTAGAATGGTAATGCCGAACTACATCCCGAATGCCCCGCTTAATCCCGATAATTATCGGGATGCGGGGGGATTAGTCCCTTTCTTTTGGACTATTATATCGGAAGTTAAACCATACTTTCAAGTAAAATCAACCGTTTCAGCCGATTTTTTTTGCCATTATTTACTACTTAACTAACAATTCCGGTTTTA
>JAWXAU010000200.1 GCA_034439655.1 Bacteroidota bacterium
CGATAGTTATCGGAGTTCGCGGCGAGCGATACTACAATAAAATAAAGTGTCCGTTATAATTTGGCTTTTCTTATTTGAATTATGAAAGAGGTCTATTGAAAAAGCTTTATCCTGATGAATGGATATTGCTTGGCAACCCTGAAACAAATGATACATCTGTTTTAGGAGGAATTGCTCTATACCATAGCAAAGATAAAAAAGAAGTATGTTATATTGGAAGAGATAAATTCAATAAGATACAACGCCCTCGATAACAATAGTTAGAACCAGCATAAAATTGATTATAATTTTTTGTTTACTTTTTATTTCTATTGATAGCAACTATTACAATACCCGCAACGATTAAAATTCCTCCTATAATAGGAGACCATGCCACAGGGTGATTTTCTTTTTGATTTATTTGTATGACACCTGCATCAACCACATTTTTTTCGGTTACAAAATTGAATCCTGTTATAAACAACATCGCTACGCCAACGATAATGACTACTATTCCTAAGATTTTCATAATTTAGTATTTTTAATGAATTATTAAATGCAAAAATGGAGGCCCTTAATCAAATAGATATTACACAACTTCATTTATTAGTTATATGATTCACTGATTTTAAAAAAAAGATACTGCCAATTCTAATCGCAACTATACCAAGTTTAGCAGATTAATTTATACCAATTCTTAAACTATAATAGTTCTCCGCCTGTGGCGGATTTAGTTTTTAGAATGTTATACCAATTCTTAACCAAAAATAGTCTTTGGACTATTTTTGGTTAAGAATTGGTAATGCCGAACTACATCCCGAAAGCCCCGCTTAATCTCGATAATTATCGGGATGCGGGGGGATTAGTCCCTTCCTTTTGGACTATTATATATTGAGTGTCGGTATTATATATCAAGACTTGAAAATGGAAAATGTGATATTCAACTTTCAACCCTATATCGAATTTTTGAACTTGGACTAGGGAAAAGAATAAACATATTATTCGGATAATTTAGGTAAAAAAAAAGCCTGACTATACGACATTATGCTAGTCAGGTGAAACACCTGACTACACAATCCAATAATAAAAAATAATTCTTGCGGTATATACTAATAAGGTATACCTTTGTAAAAACATTTCAAATGAAAACTTTATCATTAAAACTTGATGACCAAATTTTTGACGATGCGGAGGAGATGACTTCAAAGTTAAAACTTGCAAGAAATCGTTACATAAACGAGGCTGTGAAAGTATATAATCTCTTTAATAAAAGACGTCTTCTTAAAACGCAACTTTCGAAAGAGTCTGTTCTAACTAGTAATGATTCCATGGAAATTTTGCGTGAATTTGAAAAGTTGATTGATGGAGATTAATCAATTTGATATTTGGCTTGCAGACTTGAATCCCACAAAAGGAACAGAACCTGGCAAAACTAGACCTGTTGTTATTATTCAGACAAATCTGTTAAATGACGCTCATCCATCTACAGTAATTTGCCCAATAACTTTTAAAGTAAAGAGTGAAATATTGTTATTAAGGGTTCATTTAAAAAAAGACCAACTTGACAAACCAAGTGATATTTTGGTGGACCAAATTAGAGCAATAGATAATAAACGATTGATTAAAAAGCTTGGTAAATTAACCAAAGATCAAATTCTGGTTCTGAAAGCAAATATTAGAATTGTACTTGACATATAGAAACGCAGTAAATCCAAAAATTTGTAGCTCATGCCAGTAGAAAATAAGGCTCAATTTTCACCATTATTGAGCCGCATGAAGAATACTTGTGAGCTTAAAAATATTAATATGCGAGATAGTGGTGAGACGGAGATCGAAATGAAAAGGATTTTGTTTTGTTATTGACGCTTGAGAAATAAAATTTTGATTTGGTAAAATTAGAACTTATTTTTGTACCTAAACATGTACATAATTTATGCTCACCACAACCATATCTGATTTTAGAAAAGACATTAAAAAATACTTTGATCGCGTTTCAAAAAACTTTGAAACCCTTATTATCAATAGAGGAAAGGACAATGGTATCGTTATTATTTCTTTGGGGGAGTATAATTCGTTATTGGCAACAAATCATGAATTGTCTTCTAAAATAAATGAACAAAGACTTGATTCAGCTATTGAAAAACTTTCAAAAGGGAAATCTAAAGAAAGAAAACTCATTTGAGAATGAAGTATATCTTTGTTGATGAGTCGTGGGAAGATTATTTATATTGGCAAAAAACAGATAAAAAAATGCTGTCCCGCATCAATGATCTTTTAATAGATATTTCGAGAAATCCATTTTCAGGAATTGGAAAACCAGAACCATTAAAACACAAATACAAAGGATTTTGGTCACAACGAATAGATGATGAACATCGATTAATATACAAAGTAAAAGAAGAGGAAATCTTAATTGCAAAATGTAGATTTCACTATGATTAATTTAACGTACAATGTTCACATAGCTGCTCTCTATTAGCCAAATCTTTCCCTAAATTTACCAAACCTATATATTACTTTTGCAGTATGGAAAATCAACAACAACAATTAGACATAGAATTAAATGAAGATGTGGCCGAAGGTATTTATTCAAACCTTGCCATTATTTCACACAGCAATACCGAATTTGTGGTAGACTTTGTACGCATTATGCCAGGTGTGCCTAAGGCTCGTGTAAAATCGAGAATTGTATTAACACCTCAACATGCCAAAAGATTATTGGTAGCTTTGCAAGACAATATTCAAAAATTCGAAGATGGGTTTGGTGAGATTGAAAGCACTGAGATGCCCCCGTTCCCAATGAATTTTGGCGGGCCAACTGCTCAAGCGTAAAGTATAATGGTTGGTGGCCCCGAACATATTCGGGGAAGCATGGACAAGCGAAATCAGGCGTCAGCGTGATGCTGTCCGCGATATTTATCGGGATTGTTTCAGCATTTTATTGAGACCCTGAATCCCGATAAGTCAGGATCAGGGAGGCGTGTACAAAAGAAGTATCAGAATGATTTAAACTATTTACTTTCCAATCTTCCTACAACTCCCAGCGGTAACTTATATCCCGTTTTGCTTTGTAAGCAAATTTCTCCTGTTTCGCGGCCTTGGTGTTTGGGAAAATGCGATTGTAATAAATTCTCAACCACCAAACTTGAAAAGCCCAACGAATAACAATTCAATATATAACAATAATTGGTAGGGTGAAGCAATTGAGCAGTTTCATATATAAGCTCATTTATATTTTCTTCTAATTTCCACCGTTCCCCATTGGCACCAATGCCATAGGCTGGTGGGTCGAGAGCGATACCATTATATTTTTTACCACGCTTTACTTCGCGTTTCACGAATTTGAGAGCATCTTCAATTACCCAACGCACATTATCAAGTTTACTTAGTTCCATATTTTGTCGAGCCCAACTTACTACTTGTTTTACGGAATCGCAATGTATCACATCGGCTCCTGCGGCTTTGGCAGCAATAGATGCACCACCTGTATAGGCAAATAAATTTAAGAAAGACGCCTGCTCTTTGCTTTGGTGTTTTGTATAAAAATTATATAAGAAATCCCAGTTCACAGCTTGCTCAGGAAATATTCCTACATGCTTGAATCCTGTCATGCTGAGACGGAAGGTTAAATCTAATCCTTTGTGTTTGTAATTCATATTCCAATGATCGGGAATTTGTTTAAACGTTTTCCACTCACCTGCATAACTGCCTTTTTGTATAAACTCGGCATGGGCTTGTTTACGCCACTCCTGGTGATTCATCACAGGTTCCCACACGGCTTGTGGCTCGGGACGCATGAGTATATAATTTCCAAATCGTTCGAGCTTGGAGAAATTACCACAATCTATCAGTTCATACTCTTTCCAATGTGCGGGTGTGTGAAGTACCATGGTGCAAAGGTAGGAAATTTATACATTAATTTGCGGTTGGCGATTCGCCGCAGCGAACCAAACCACAAGCATATCTGAACTAAAACTCTGTAATAGTTTGTTGTAATACTTCGCAATTGCCTTTGTGGTCGCAAACATATACTATAATATTATACTTTGCAGCTTTGATTAAATACGCATCTTTATCATATATTAATTTGCCTGCTTTTACATCATATTTTGCTAAAACCCATTTGCCATTAATAGATATGCTGTAACTTGCTATGCCTGATAAATCGTCGGCGATATTGTATATAATCTTATTATTTTTTGATTCTGAAAATTCTATATATGGTTTATTGATATCCGACACTATTTTATAAGTTCCAGTATGATATATAATGCCTGTAATTCTTTTCTCAATAATTTTAGTTTGTATTGGAACTGCGACCTTGTTTTTAGTAATTTCTGCTAACAAAAGTTTGCTTTTCGGAACATTAGAACCTATGCTGGGCAATGGTATACTAAAAGACGCTGGTTTGATAAATGAAATAGATTGTCCTTCGTTATTAGCAATTAAAATATTGCCAGACGAGTATAAAAATTTTCCTTCGTCAGCATACTTTAGATAAAAAGAAGCGGGGAAATCTAAGGAACCTGCATCTATTTTTAATACCGTAGTTTTAGCATTATCATATATTTCGGTAATTGAATCTGGAAAAACATTATAGTCTTCGCTAATACTTTTTTTCGCCTTTTCAACCCCCACTAGTTTTATATAGCCACTATACTCATTCCCTTTGGCATCAGAAACCACAATTTGTATAAACTGTCCCTCCCCTACTTTTATATTCATTTTTCCATTGCCTAAATTTCTATCATAAAACGGAGCAAAATTATTTTTATCAATACATAGTTTCTGCAAATATTTACCGCTGTCCCACAAATAAGTATTGTCCACATGGCGGTTTATATATTTATCGTGGTGGAAGCCGAAAGTCTTGAAATTACTGTGGTAGATGAGTTTCCCATTCTGATACAATTTCACATCTTGAGGCGATAATTTGTTTTCGTAAAAGAATTGTCGGTCAAATATTTCTGCTTCTAAATAGATTTCTCCTTCGGGAACATAATATAGGGTATACAAATGATTATTATATGTTTCTGTACCCGAAGCATTATCTTCATCCAACAATATTTTTTGATAATCATTAGTTACTATGTATATATTTTGGATAGCAGGCTTGGCAGTATCAGGTATATTTAAAAACAATTGCGGATTCACGAGCATATTACCCGCATCACGTACTTCAAAATGTAAATGAGGACCTGTGCTTCCGCCGCTATTTCCACTATAGGCTATAATATCTCCTTTTTTTACTTTCAATAAATTCTTTTGCGGAAAAACATCTAAAGAAAAACTTTGTCTTTTATAATGTTGTGCCAATATATATTTAAATATCGTTTCATCATATTTACTCAAATGTGCATATACCGTTACATAACCATTATAATGTGTAATAAACAAAGCATTCCCATATCCGTAAGGCGATATATTCACTCTTGATACATATCCATCTGCCACGGCTCTAATGGGCCAACCTTCGGTATTATTAGTAGGTAAATCTATTCCATAATGAAAATGTCCGCCACGCAAGGCACACATATTTCCGCTTAGGTATAAGGGGCTGTCTATGGGTGGCCGCATCCATGATTGAGCAGTTATAATATTTGAAAAAAGAATGAAAATATATAATATATAATACTTTTGTGTCCCCTTACGCGTCATTGCGAGGAGGCCGCCGACGTCACAATCCCGCATATTGTGTGCTCGGGTAGCTTTATATTTCTTTTGAAAATACATGGTACAATTATAATGCTTTTTTCTGTTATTGTATCCTCTTTAGAAACGTTTTTCTATATATCGCCCCAAAAGGGACTTTAGGTATCTAGTTCGGTTTTTTAGTTGCTAATAAGTCGTCCCTATCGGCAATGTCATTAAGTTAAGGAAAAGTGCGTTCCTACAGGACTTGTGCATGCTCAATTCTATTATTATACCAATTCTTAAACTAAAATAGTTCTCTGCCAGCGGCGGATTTGGTTTGTAGAATGGTAATGCCGAACTACAATAGACCTCTTTCATAATTCTAATAAATATAAAGGTTTGAAACACGAATTTTAAAACTTAGAATGCTGCCCTTTTTTATTTACAGCAGCCCGCTGCGGCGGGGTGGCAAAATAAC
>JAWXAU010000201.1 GCA_034439655.1 Bacteroidota bacterium
CGATAGTTATCGGAGTTCGCGGCGAGCGATACTACAATAAAATAAAGTGTCCGTTATAATTTGGCTTTTCTTATTTGAATTATGAAAGAGGTCTATTCTTATTATAATGAATTTGAAGCGGAAACATTCCCAAAATTAATAAGTGCAAAAGTGTTGTACCATTTTTTATAGAATTGGTTTTTAAGGATGTGGAAATAGAAAAAATAGTTATAAAACCTTTTATAAATAGCGGAGAATTATTGGCATTGAAAGAAAAAAAATTATTTTAACACTGGATCCGTTGAAAATTGATATATACGGGGATAACAGATTTGATTTTTTGTCCTGAATTTCCGAAAAAACTTATATAAAAACAACCTAAACAAAACCATCTTGCTTTTGCAAGTATATTTACCAATGAGAAAAACAATACTTTCAATTTTTCTTTTGTTGTTTATAATAAATAGCAATGCTACACATATTGTCGGCGGCTCTCTAGGCTATAAATATGTTGGCACACTAAATAATGGCAGCAAAGTAAGATATTTAATCACAGTCAAATTGTATCGCGACTGCAATCTGACTTCTAATGCAACCTTCGATGATGATATTTACATAGGTGTTTATCACAATGATAGTTTGAATACTATTGATACTGCGTTATTGATAAGAGACCATAAACTATCAAACACTGATACCTTCTGGAAGTGCACATTATTAGCTAGTTGTTATGCAGAGGGGATTTATGAAAGCTATGTTGATCTGGATTCTGGCAAAGAGTATGCTTTTTTTGCAGGAAGATGTTGCGTATCACAATACAAAAACATTGCATACGACCAAGGCATGGGCTTTTATGCATATATGAAAAATTCTAGTCTTTGCAATAGTTCTCCCATAATGGATAGATTGCCAGTTAATTTTGTATGGATACCAAAGATGCCCCAAAGCTTTAGCTTCCGTGCCACAGATATCGATAGCGATTCATTGAAATACGAATCAATTATACCCATAGCCATTGGCGATAAAAATTCTCCGAAACCCCGTCCAGAGCTAATTATCCCGTCAATGGTTCCACCATTCGACCCTTCCTATATTCGAGAGGTTATCTATTATCCGGGGTATTCACTTTCTGCTCCATTTAGTTCAACTACTACGCTCAAGTTAGATTCGCTTTCTGGCCAAGCAGTTATCGACTCAGGAGCATCTGTGCAAAACTCGAAAGGAAAGTACCTCTGGTGCATCAAAATATCGGAATATAAAAACAATACATTGTATGGGATGACCTATACGGTTATTAATACGGAAATTAGCCCGCAATGCACTACTATGGCGGTGCCAATAAGTGAAGCAGCATTAGCAAATATACCTACAGTTTCCCCAAACCCATTCCAAAACCAAATTGTAATTAATGATTTGCACGGAATTAATTCAATAGAAGTATATGATTTAAAGGGACGCTTGCACCAAATAGTATGTACATCATCATCAAAACAAACTACAATACTTTTTAATGAAGCACCATCAGGTTTGTACCTATTGCGATTTGTGGATGCAAAAGGAAATATAATTGCGAGCGAAAAAGTTGTGAGTGAATAATTGGCTTAGGTCAGAATTTTGGTTTCTTCAAAATCTCAAAAAAAATTGTGCACTTGCCCATTTTTTTCAAATGCAATTAAATTTTATTTCTGGTAAACATCTGAACCGATTCTACCGACCCCATTTTAAAAAATTCGCACTATCTTCTTTTTCTGCCCATGGTTGCGGATTTCACCAACCGTAAAAAGATGCTATTTCTTAAGCATTTAGCCACTTTAAAAATTCTTTCTACCCACTAAAAAAAAATTTTTATTGCCCCGTTTGTAGTTTCGGTAGATATGCCTACTTTTGCAGTCCGTTTTTTAAAACTGATAAAATAGAATGCCAACCATCCAACAATTAGTAAGAAAAGGCAGAGAGAGTAAGGCCGAGAAGTCTAAATCTCCAGCCCTTGATTCTTGCCCCCAACGCAGAGGTGTTTGTACCCGTGTGTACACAACCACTCCTAAAAAGCCAAACTCGGCCCTACGCAAAGTAGCCCGTGTGCGTCTTACCAATGGTAATGAAGTAAATGCCTATATACCCGGCGAAGGCCATAACCTGCAAGAGCACAGCATCGTATTAATACGTGGTGGTAGGGTTAAGGATCTACCAGGTGTGCGTTATCACATTATTCGTGGTGCACTTGATACTGCAGGTGTTGATGGCCGCCGTCAACGTCGTTCTAAATATGGTGCGAAACGTCCAAAAGCTGGAGCAGCCGCAGCACCAACAAAAAAGAAATAATTAATCAAACATCAATAATATAGTAGCAATAAGATGAGAAAAGCGAAACCCAAAAAACGCATCCTCCTGCCCGATTCAAAATACAACGATGTTATGGTAACTCGTTTTGTAAACCACATGATGTGGGAAGGCAAAAAAGGTTTAGCCTTTAAAATATTCTATGAATCATTGGATATAGTAGAAGGTAAAACACAGGAACGTGGAATTGATGTTTGGAAAAAAGCATTAAACAATGTAATGCCTTCAGTTGAGACCAAAGCCCGTAGGGTAGGGGGTGCAAACTTCCAAATACCTGTTGAGGTAGGTCCTGAGCGTAAGATATTATTGGGTATGAAATGGATGATTGCCTACTCACGCAAGCGTAACGAAAAATCGATGGCCCAGCGTATGGCGTCCGAAATTATAGCCGCTTCAAAAAGTGAAGGAGCCTCAGTAAAAAAGAAAGAAGACACACATAAAATGGCAGAAGCCAATAAAGCATTCTCACACTTTAGAGCCTAATCAAGAAAATGTCAAGAGATTTAAAATATACCCGTAATATTGGCATCGCAGCCCACATCGATGCGGGTAAAACTACCACTACCGAACGTATATTATACTATGCTGGTGTAAATCATAAAATTGGTGAGGTTCACGATGGAGCCGCCACTATGGATTGGATGGTTCAAGAGCAAGAACGTGGTATCACAATCACTTCTGCTGCTACCACAGTTGATTGGAATTACCCACTTGTTGATGGTAAATCTATCCCCGAAACAAAACAATATCATATTAATATTATCGACACTCCAGGTCACGTGGATTTTACCGTTGAGGTAAACCGTTCATTGCGTGTACTTGATGGTTTGGTGTTTTTGTTTTCAGCAGTTGATGGTGTTGAGCCACAATCGGAAACAAACTGGCGTTTGGCCAATAACTATAACGTAGCCCGTATAGGTTTCGTAAACAAAATGGATCGTGCCGGTGCCGACTTTTTGATGGTTGTAAAACAAGTAAGAGAAATGTTAGGCAGCAATGCTATCCCATTACAGTTACCTATTGGTGCCGAAGATAATTTTACAGGTGTGGTTGACTTGATCAACTTCCGCGGTATGATATGGAACGAGCAGGATAAAGGTATGACTTATAAAACCATCGACATTCCTGCCGATATGGTTGAAGAAGCAACAGAATGGCGTGGAAAATTGCTCGAAGCAGTTTCTGAGTACGACGACCATTTGATGGAGAAATTCTTTGACGACCCAGCAAGTATTACAGAACGTGAAATATTGGACGCGTTGAGAAAAGCTTGTTTAGATATGAAAATCGTTCCCATGGTATGTGGTTCATCTTTCAAAAACAAAGGAGTACAAACCATGCTCGATTTGGTAATGGAATTAATGCCCAGCCCGCTCGATCGTGAAAGCGTAACAGGAATTAATCCCGATACTGAAAAAGAAGTACAACGTAAACCTGATTTCAGCGAACCTTTCACCGCATTGGCATTCAAAATTGCTACCGACCCATTTGTGGGCCGTTTGGCTTTTATCAGAGCTTATAGTGGTATCCTTGCTGCAGGTTCTTATGTATATAATACCCGCAGTGGTAACAAAGAGCGTATCTCACGTATTTTCCAAATGCACGCTAATAAACAAAACTCTATTGAGGAATTGGGAGCAGGCGATATCGGAGCCGTTGTTGGATTTAAAGATATCAGAACTGGTGATACCTTGTGCGACGAAAAGCATCCAATCATTTTGGAAGCCATGAATTTCCCAGCACCCGTTATCGGATTAGCCATTGAGCCCAAAACTCAGGCAGATATGGACAAACTAGGAGTATCATTAGCGAAATTGGCCGAAGAAGACCCAACCTTTAAAGTTCACACCGACGAAGAAACAGGACAAAATATTATTTCGGGAATGGGCGAGCTTCACCTTGAGATTATTGTTGATCGTTTACGTAGAGAATTTAAAGTAGAAATTAATCAAGGTGCCCCTCAGGTTGCCTATAAGGAAACCATCACCCAGCCAGTTTTACATCGTGAGGTGTATAAGAAACAAACAGGTGGTCGTGGAAAATTTGCCGATATACAATTCGAATTAATGCCTCCTACTGCTGAAACAAAAGGCTTGGAATTCATCAACGAGATTGTAGGTGGAGCAATACCTAAAGAATATATACCTTCTGTTCAAAAAGGATTTGCCTCAGCAATGAGCAATGGTGTACTTGCAGGTTATCCTGTAGAGAATATCAGAGTCCGTTTGTTCGACGGTTCTTTCCACGCAGTTGACTCGGATTCAATGTCATTTGAATTGTGTGCACGTATTGCATTTAAAGAAGCTTGTCGTAAAGCATCACCTGTATTACTTGAGCCTATTATGAAAATAGAAGTGCTTACTCCCGAAGAAAACATGGGAGATGTAATAGGTGACTTAAACAAACGTCGTGGCCAACTAGATGGTATGGACTCACGTGCAGGTTCGCAAGTAGTAAAAGCAAAAGTACCTTTGGGAGAAATGTTTGGATATGTAACACAGTTGCGTACCATTACTTCTGGTCGTGCTTCGTCAACTATGGAATTCGATCACTATGCTGATGCTCCGAGGAATATTGCGGAAGAAGTATTGGCTAAGATAAACGGGAAAAAGAGCTAAAAATAATTAAGAAATAACAACAAAATGGTTTCACAAAAAATCAGAATAAAACTCAAATCCTTCGACTACAACTTGGTTGACAAGTCTGCAGAGAAGATTGTGAAAACGGTTAAATCTACCGGTGCAATTGTTAGTGGTCCTATACCATTGCCAACTGACAAGAAAATATTTACCGTTTTACGCTCCCCTCACGTTAACAAGAAGGCTCGCGAACAGTTCCAACAATGCTCCTATAAGCGTTTATTGGACATCTACAGTTCCACCTCCAAAACCGTGGATGCGTTAATGAAATTAGAATTGCCCAGTGGGGTTGATGTAGAAATTAAAGTTTGATAATTAGCATACGAAAATGTCAGGAATAATAGGAAAGAAAATAGGCATGACCAGTGTTATTACCCCCGAAGGGAAAAAACATGCATGCACGGTTATACAGGCCGGCCCTTGTGTGGTAACGCAAGTAAAAACTGTAGAGATCGATGGCTACGCAGCTATTCAATTAGGTTTTGGTGAAGCCAAACCTAAGAATACAGGCAAGCCTATGGCAGGCCATTTTGCCAAAGCTAAAACTAGCCCTAAATCGAAAGTTGCTGAGTTTCAATTCGATCAAGCTATGAGCTTGGGAGATACTGTTACCGTTGACTTATTTGTAGAAGGTGATTTTGTGGATGCAATCGCAAATACAAAAGGTAAAGGATTCCAAGGTGTTGTAAAACGCCACGGATTTGCAGGTGTGGGTGGAGCTACTCACGGTCAACATAACCGCCTTCGTGCTCCTGGATCATTAGGTGCATCATCATATCCATCCCGTGTGTTCAAAGGAATGCGTATGGCAGGACGTATGGGAGGTACCCGTGTAAAAATGACCAACCTTGCGGTGCTTAAAATCAACAAAGAAAATAATCTATTGGTAATCAAAGGTTCGGTACCAGGTTCCAATGGTTCATACGTTTTAATAGAAAAATAAAATGGAACTTAGTATATATAACATCGGCGGTTCTGAAACCGGTCGTAAAGCCAACTTGGATTCAACAGTATTTGGTGTTGCACCAAACGAACACGTGATGTGGCTTGACGTGAAACAAATTTTGGCTAACAGAAGACAGGGAACACATAGCTCAAGAGAGCGTTCACAAATGTCGGGCTCTACCAGAAAATTGAAGCGTCAAAAAGGCACAGGTGGTGCTCGTGCGGGTTCTATCAAATCGGGAACTATAGTTGGTGGTGCTAGGATTTTTGGCCCACACCCACGTGACTACCATTTTAAATTGAACAAGAAAGTAAAAACCTTGGCCCGTAAATCAGCATTATCATCTAAAGCTAAAGATGGTGGTATCACGGTAATTGAACAATTCAATTTCGATGCTCCCAAAACAAAGAGCTTTACTGAAATGATTACGAACTTGAACTTGGCCGATAAGAAATTCCTATTTGTTACCGACGATTATAATAAGAATATATACCTATCGGGCAGAAACCTTCCCAAAGGCAAAATTGTGTCAGCTGGCGATATCAACACTTATGATTTATTGAACTGCCAAACCGTTATTTTGATGGAAGGCTCGGTAAAGAAAATTGAAGAACTTTTAAAGAAAGACTAAGATGAATATATTAATAAAACCACTGGTTACAGAAAAGCAGCAGAAGATTACTGACAAGCTTCACAAATATGGCTTTATAGTAACCCGTGATGCCAGCAAAGACCAAATAGCAAAAGCTATTACTACGATGTACGCAGTAGAGGTAGAACGTGTAAACACAATGGTTTACAATGGCAAACGCAAATCGCGTAATACCAAAGCAGGCATTGTTCATGGCAAAAAAGCAGCCTTTAAGAAAGCCATCATCACTTTGAAAGATGGTCAAGAAATAGATTTTTACGCTAACATTTAATTACAGCAATGGCAGTTAGAAGATATAACCCAATAACACCCGGTACTAGGCATAAAGTAGCTCTAAAATTTGAAGAGCTTACTGCTAGTAAACCAGAGAAATCGTTAGTTGTTGACCTGAAAAAGTCAGGCGGACGTAACGATTCAGGTAAAATGACCATGCGTTACATAGGCGGTGGGCACAAAAGAAGATACCGTATTGTCGATTTCAAACGCGAACGTCATGGTGAAAAAGCTATTGTTAACACAGTAGAGTACGATCCAAACCGTTCTAGTTTTATTTCATTGATAACCTATACCGATGGTGAAAAACGCTATATCATTGCTCCTGCTGGAATTAAAGTAGGGCAAACCGTAATGAGCGGTCCAGGTTCAACCCCCGATATTGGCAATGCCTTGCCATTGTCAGAAGTGCCATTGGGAGCTATTGTTCACAATGTAGAACTTAGGCCTGGCCAAGGTGGTATTATGGCTCGTGGTGCTGGTGGGTATGCACAAATACTTGCCCGCGACGGACGTTATGCTACCATGAAACTGCCTTCTGGCGAAACCCGTATGATTTTGGTTACTTGCTTGGCCACCATTGGTTCAGTATCTAACTCCGACCATAACCAACAACGCAGTGGTAAAGCTGGTCGTTCTCGTTGGTTAGGCCGCCGCCCCCGTACAAGACCAGTAGCGATGAACCCTGTGGATCACCCGATGGGTGGTGGCGAAGGCCGTGCTTCAGGTGGACACCCACGTTCACGCAAAGGATTGCTTTCAAAAGGTTACAAAACTCGTAACAAGAAAAAAGCTTCAAATCAGTATATCATCGATCGCCGTAAAAAATAATATATATAACTAAACACTATGCCTCGTTCACTTAAAAAAGGACCATTCGTCGACATCAAGCTTGAAAAGAAAGTAATGGCTTTGATTGAATCGAAAAAGAAATCGGTGATTAAAACTTGGTCACGCCGCACCATGATAACTCCAGACTTTGTAGGGCAAACATTTGCCGTGCATAATGGTAACAAATTTATACCTGTGTATGTAACAGAAAATATGGTGGGACACAAATTGGGCGAATTCGCTCCAACCCGCTCATTCAAATCACATCCAGAAAAGAAAAGCTAATTGACAAAACATTAAAATGGAAGCTGTAGCAATATTAAATAACTGCCCCACATCGCCTCGTAAAATGAGGTTGATTGTTGACATGATCAGGGGCGAAAAGGTGGAAAGGGCATTAAATACCCTTAAGTTTAACAACAGGCAGATATATGCCAACTACGTTGAGAAACTATTGAAATCTGCCATATCTAACTGGGAACAAAAGAACCCAGGTAACCGCGTTGAAGAAAGCGAGCTGTTTGTGAAAACAGTATATGTTGATGGTGGTACCATGGCCAAGCGTATGAGACCCGCCCCACAAGGACGCGGATACCGAATTCGCAAACGCTCTAACCATATCACTTTAATAGTGGATAGCAAAGTAGCTGCCGCCAACGAAGTAGTAGTACAAGACGAAACAACAGAAGAAATAACCGATAATAATAATTAATACATGGGACAAAAAGTTAACCCCGTAGGCTTCAGGCTTGGAATCATCAAAGGTTGGGACTCAAATTGGTTTGGTGGCCGCAATGCTGCCGAAAAATTGCTCGAAGACGAGAAAATTAGGAATTATTTGAAAGCCCGTATAGCGAAAGGTGGCATTGCCCGCATCGTTATCGAGCGTACCCTTAAGCGTATTATTATCACTGTTCACACAAGCCGCCCGGGTATCGTTATTGGTAAAGGTGGAGCTGAAGTGGATAAGATCAAAGAAGAAATTAAAAAGCTGACCAAAAAAGATATTCAAATAAACATATTCGAAATAAAACGCCCTGAGTTGGATGCTAAGTTAGTAGCCGATTCTATTGCCCAGCAATTAGAGGCAAGGGTATCTTTTAAGCGTGCCGTTAAAATGTCTATCTCGTCAACCATGCGTATGGGTGCTGAGGGTATCAAAGTAATGGTATCAGGTCGTTTGGGTGGTGCAGAGATTGCCCGTAGCGAGCAGTACAAAGAAGGACGTACACCGTTGCATACCTTTCGGGCCGATATTGACTATGCATTGAGCGAAGCCTTAACCGTTTATGGAAAAATAGGTGTGAAAGTATGGATTTGCCGTGGCGAAGTGCTTGGCAAACGTGACCTTAGCCCTAATATTGGTATGACTAGCAGCAACCGTCCAGGTGGCGAGAACCGTGGCGGCAACGACCGTGGAGGTGATCGCAGAGACCGTCGCCCAGGTGGCGGAGGTGGTGAACGCCGCGAACGCCGTGGAGGTGGAGGTGGTCAAGGAGGCCAAGGAGGCGGAGACCGTCGTCGTGACAATAAATAAGAATTAAACCAGATTTTAATATATAAAGGCCGCTCGCATTGAGTGGCCTTTTTTGTACACCCTTTGTCCCATGTATTTCTCTTGAGGATGTTCGGTATAATTTTATAATTTTTCAAACTTCGCCTGAAAAAATCTTAGATACTTTGGTTCATAAATCATTTTTAAACCTTTAAATGATTTTCGTTTTTCATATACTTCAGAAGCCGATTCTGCTATTACATCCATGTGAGCTTGAGTATAAACTCTTCTTGGACTAGTAAAACGAACGAGTTCTAGTTTTGGATAGTGGTTTTCCCCATTTGATTTTCTACCAGCAGATACAACGCCTCTTTCCATTGTTCTTACACCAGAATCTAAATATATTTCAGCTGCTAATGTTTGGGCTGGGAATTGGTCTTGTGTTAAGTGTGGCAGAAAGGCTTTTGCATCCACAAATATTCCATGACCTCCAATTGGTCTTACTATTGGAATATAATAACTCATCATTTTTTGTCCTAAATATTCAACCTGATGATTGTCATCTAAGCTTTCTTCAATGCCTACAGCGATTGCCTCCATATCTCTTTAGGCTAGTCCTCCGTATGTATGAAGTCCTTCATATACTACTACTAAATTTCTAGCCTCCTCATACACATCCCATTCATTGGTAGCCATAAATCCACCTAAGTTAACTAATGCGTCTTTTTTTGCACTCATCGTTGCCCCATCTGTCAATGAGCATATTTCTAACACAATTTGTTGGATTGATTTTTTTTCGTACCCTTTTTCTCTTTTCTGTATAAAAAATGCATTCTCGGCTAGTCTGGTCATAGCATTTATGACACGAATTTTGTATTTTTTTGTATAAGCTCGTAGTTCTTTTAAATTTGCCATACTTATTGGTTGACCACCAGCTAAATTTACATTTGTAGCAATGCTTATATAGGGCTTGCTGTTAATCTCAAAACAACACAAAATTGATCGAATCTATATTGCAATGTATATTTCATTCTTAGTATGATTAGTTTAATCCATAG
>JAWXAU010000202.1 GCA_034439655.1 Bacteroidota bacterium
CGATAGTTATCGGAGTTCGCGGCGAGCGATACTACAATAAAATAAAGTGTCCGTTATAATTTGGCTTTTCTTATTTGAATTATGAAAGAGGTCTATTCTAAAAACTAATCCGCCACAGGCGGAGAACTATTATAGTTTAAGAAATGGTATTATATGTAAGGCTAGTGCGTTTTTGATTTGAATTTGCATGGAGCATGTAGAATTGTATTATTGACAGCAAGCACCTATTGTCCCACTCATTTTTATTTGCGATAAAATAAAAAACGCACCCGAAGTTACTATCTCTGCATCCTCTGCTACTTCCTTCAAGGCTTTAATCTCTATATATTTCCCGTCAGTAATTCCTGTCTTCACTTCTATAATAGTGAATTTAAAACCTCCTGCTTCAGTTTGTTTACTGCAATTTTCATGTGCCGTACATTCTTTGTGTTTGCAATTTTTTTTGTCTTTACATTTTTCGTGTGCCTCGCATTCTGCGTGCTCGGGGCAATCTTCTTCCAAAGGACATTCTTCGTGCCCCGTGCATAATTCATGTTTCCCACAATTCATTTTGACTTCCTTAATAAATATATATTCTTTATCGTTCTCTTTTACTATGGCATTTACTGGAACGCAGTTTACGTTGCCACCATTTAATTCTACTATAGCATTAATAAACATGCCAGGCAATAGTTCTTTATCTTCTTTATCTAAATGGCAATGAATACGAACACTCCTGCTGTCATCAAATAAACGGCCAATTAAATGCACTGTTGCTGTTAATTCTTTATCAGGATCATTGGCCAAGGTAAATCTTACTTTTTGCCCCGGTTTGATTTTTGTGATATCCTTTTCAAAAACTGTTAGTTCGGCATGCAGGTGTTCGGTATCTACAATTTCAAACATAATATCTTGTTGGTTTACCATTCGGCCAATGTTCACATTTATTTTGGTTATATAACCATTAATAGGGGATCTAACACTGATAGTTCCCGATATATTCCCACTGAGTATATTGTTTTTATCGATGCCCGCCATTCTTATTTTTTCTTCCAATGCTTTATATTTTGCTTGCGATATATTATAGTCGCTTTGCGTTTGTTGCATCACTTTTGTGGAGTTTACATTTTCTTTACTCAACAGTTGCTGGCGTTTATATTCCTGCTCCAAAAAGTCAAACTTGCTTTTTGCTTCAACAAAATCCTGTTGTAATTGTACAATATCGGGATGCTCTATTACAGCAATAACTTGACCTTTGATAACGTGCATCCCCTCTAACATGCCCGTTGATTTTAGAAAGCCTCCTATTGGGGCACTTACCGAGATTAAATTCTGGGGTGGAACATCTAACTTACCATTTACTTTTAAAATCCCATTTAGATTTTTAGTTTCAATTATTCCAGTTTCGATTTCGGAGTTTTCAAATTGTTCTTTTGTTAATGAAATAGTTTTCTGGTCGGCAGCACATGTGTCTTTGCTGCTTGCATTCTTTTTCTCCTCTTTTGCAGAACAAGCAGTAAGTACAAACAACAGTATAATTATGCTGAATTTATATATATATATTAATATGTTTTTCATCTTGATTTTATTTTAATTTTGTTATTTGATGATGCCTGATAAAAATTCTAATCCAATAATGTTTTTATTATAGTTCAACAACGTTTCTAAATAGCTCTGTTTTATTTCGCCTGCTTGTTGCAGATTAACAACATGCCACGAATGGCTTATCTCGCCTTTTTGGTATGCCAGTGTACTTTGTTTTATGATAAGCTCTGCATTGGGCAAGCCACTTGTTTTATAATATTGCAGCGATTGTTTGGTTTTTAAATATTGAGCATAGGTCGCCTCAATTTCTGCCCTTGCATTACTTTGAGATTGTTTGTATTGTAATTCCGCTTTTTGTTGCATGAACTCAGCAGCTTTTACTTTTGCAGCTTGGGGAACAAACCATATAGGTATGCTTATACCTGCCGAAAATCCCATGAAACGATTTCCATAATTTGCCAATGGAGCATTGGGGTTGTCGCCATAAGGAACTCCATATAATGTTTGGTTAAAATAGCCTATTGTAATATCAGGGAGAAAAGCATTTTTATCTACATTCTTCTGATTGCTCGCTATGGAAACCTGCTGTTTCATATATAATACAAATGGATGTTTGGCAGATAAGTTTGAATCTATATGAAAACTTAAAGTATCTTCTTTCAATGCTGCATCGAAAAAAGAGTATATAGAAGTATTTGTCAACGATTTCAATTGGGCTGAAAGCATATTTCGGTCATTGTCAATCTGCATTAATAAATTTTCTATTTCCTTACTTCGTGCTTCAGCAGTCGATTTTTCAAGTAAATTAATTTCGCCTGTTTGATATTTTAACGTAGATGATTTTGCAAGCATATTATATATGCTGTCTTTTGTTTGAAGTAAAATTTTTCGCTGATTTAAAAACAACCATTCGTAATATATTTGTTTGATTTGATAAACTACCTCCGCTTCAGTTAATTTTTTCTTTAACACATTGCTTGCAACGATTGATCCTGCTAATTTCGATTTAGCGGCAAAAGTAGTAGGGAAAGGCAGTGTTTGTGATACTGTAATGTTATTGTCGTTCTTTGCAAAACTATTATACTGCCCATAAATTAAACTAACATTTGTTTTACCTATTTCAGTGGTGGCTTTTCTTAAATACTCGCTACTTTTTATTTCAGCATCTGCAGCTAAAATATTATTATTATTCTTTAGGCCACTTGCAATCCATTCATCTAAACTGGTGCTTGTTTGAGCATTGATGGTGCTGCTAACTAAGCATATAAGTATTATAGTTATGGGTTTAATAATTGTGATGGATTTAGACCTCACCCTTTCAAATAAAATATATAAAATAGGCAATATAATTAAAGTGAGTATGGTGGCACTTATTAAACCACCTATTACCACCGTTGCCAAAGGTTTCTGCACTTCGGCACCTGCTCCATGCGATAAAGCCATAGGAAGGAAACCAAGCGATGCAACTGCTGCTGTCATAATTACAGGACGAAGTCTAACTCTTGTTCCTGTCAAAACTCTTTGTATTATATCTGTCATACCTTCTTTTTTTAGTTGATTAAAATATCCTATTAATACAATTCCATTTAATACCGCTACTCCAAATAATGCAATAAAACCAACCCCAGCAGAGATACTAAAAGGCATACCTCTTAAATACAATGCGAATACACCGCCAATGGCAGAAAGTGGGATAGCAGAGAAAATGAGTAAGGCTTGTTTGAATGAACCAAAAGTAAAAAATAGGAGCATAAAAATTAATAGCAAGGTAACAGGAACTGCAATAGACAATCTTTCTTTGGCTTCTGTTAAATTTTGAAATTGTCCACCATAAGTAATATGATAACTTGGGGGTAGTTTTAATTCGGCATCTAATTTTATTTGTATTTCTTCTACCACAGATTCCACATCACGCCCTTCCACATTAAAACCAATCACAATTCTGCGTTTTGTATTATCGTGCGATATTTGAGCAGGTCCTTCCTTATAACTTATTTCTGCGATTTGATTTAGCGGTATTTTTATTCCATTATCGGTGTGCAGATAAAGTTGGCTCACATCGGATATATTTTGCCTGAAATTTTTATTGAATCTTACCACCAAATCAAATTTCTTTTCCCCTTCTAGCACAACGCCCGACGCTTTGCCTGCAAAGGCTGCTGTTATTATTTTATTTACTTCGCTAATTTTAATACCGTATTGGGCTAATTTATCACGCTGATACTTTACTGTGATTTGTGGCAAGCCTGCAACCTTTTCAATATTGGGAGTACCCACGCCTTTTACCTGTGTTATTAATTGTGACACCTTATCTGCTTGGGTTGCTAATATTGTCATATCATCTCCATATATTTTAACAGCAACATCTTGTTTCACACCAGTCATTAATTCATTAAACCGCATTTGAATGGGCTGTGTAATTTCAAGATTAACACCTACCAAACCGCTTCTTACTGTTTCCACCATTTTCTCCATCATTTGCTCCTTAGTGGTAGCACTTGTCCATTCTTCTTTTGGTTTCATGGCCACCATTATATCTGCTCTTTCCATAGGCATTGGGTCAGTGGGTATTTCGGCACTACCAATGCGAGTTACCAGTTGATTAATTTCAGGGAACTTTGATTTTAGTATTTTTTCTGCTTTGGTAATTGTTTCTGTCATTTGTTTTAAAGACGTACCTTGCATCATCGCAAACTCGATGGCAAAATCGCCTTCTTCTAAGGTAGGAATAAACTCGCCACCCATTCTTGAAAACATAAAGATGCTTGATATAAATAAGGCAAGTGTGCATATAATAATGATGCTCTTTCTTTTTATTGATTTTGTTATCACAGGTATATAAAGTCGTTCAAAAAATGCCATAATTTTATCTGATATGTTTTTCTTGTATTGCGTTTTTTTACTTAAAAATAAAGCCGACGCCATTGGCACATAAGTTAGCGATAGTATTAATGCCCCTAAAATGGCAAACGCCACTGTTTGTGCCATAGGGCTAAACATTTTGCCTTCAATGCCAACTAAAGCAAGTATGGGTAAATAAACTATCATGATGATGATCTCGCCAAATGCTGCCGAGCTTCTTATTTTAGTTGCAGAAACATATACTTCTTCGTCCATTTGCATTTGAGTAAGTTTTCCATCGGGAAAATTTTTACTGATGTTTCTGCTTGTAATATGGTGCAGCGTAGCTTCAATAATAATGACTGCTCCATCTACAATTAATCCAAAATCAATTGCCCCCAAACTCATTAAATTTCCTGACACGCCAAATAAATTCATCATAGAAATTGCAAAAAGCAGTGCTAAGGGTATAACAGAGGCCACCACTAACCCTGCACGAAGATTTCCCAGTAATAATACCAATACAAAAATAACTATGAGCCCACCTTCAATTAAGTTTGTCTTTACGGTGCCCATAGCTCTTTTTACTAATGCCGAACGCTCAATGTATGGGTCAATCACAACTCCTTCGGGTAATGATTTTTGAATTTCTGCCATTCGCATTTTCACATTTTCAATAACCTTTAATGAGTTTTCACCTTTTAACATCAAGGTAATTCCGGCCACCACTTCACCTTCGCCGTTTCTTGTTATAGCTCCATATCGGGGAGCATTTCCAAATATAACAGTACCTACATTTCTAATGAGTACAGGCATATTGTTTACCGTTTTGATAACAATATTTTCAATATCTTCTTTCGAATTAACCATACCTATTCCCCTAATAAAAGAAACATTCGAACCTTTCTCAATATATGCACCTCCTGTATTTTCATTACCATCATGTAAAGCTTCAAATACTTCACCCACGCTTATGTTCATAGCATTTAAACGGTTAGGGTCGAGCGATACTTCGTATTGTTTTACTTCGCCTCCCCATGCACTTACTTCGGTTACGCCTGCTACACCAGCCAATTGTCGTCGTATAATCCAGTCTTGAATTGTACGTAAATCCTGAGCATTGTATTTGGTTTCAAAACCTTTTTCGGGATGCACCGTATATTGATATATTTCGCCAAGGCCAGTGGTAATTGGACCCATTTCAGGTTTACCCAAGCCTTGTGGTATTTGGCTCTCAGCTTGTTTAATTTTTTCAGCGACCAGTTGCCTAGCTTTATAAGTTTCTATTTTATCATCGAACACTATGGTAATTATCGATAATCCTGAGCGTGAAATAGACCGTATCTCTTTTACATCAGTTAAATTCGACATGGCAATTTCCAGCGGATTGGTAATAAAACTTTCTACCTCCTGTGCTGCAACTGTGGGTGCAGTGGTGATAACCATTACCTGATTATTAGTAATATCGGGTAGGGCATCAATGGGTATTTTTTTTAAGGAATATATACCCCAAACAATCAGAGCAATGGTAAATAAGCCGACTACCATTTTGTTCTTGATTGAAAAACCTATGAGTTTATCAAACATATTTTTTAAGAATAACTTGAATTAAATAATTTATTACAGCTTATGCAGATGTATCATACATCCGAAAAAAAAACACCACTGTATGC
>JAWXAU010000203.1 GCA_034439655.1 Bacteroidota bacterium
GGATGGTACCAATATCATGCACCATTATTTATTGCTAGATTTATTTTTGAAGCAAAATAACCATATTGAATATTTGGTATATAATATAGATCCCTGGTCCTTGAGTTTCAAATTAGACGACCCGAAAAGAACCTGGATATTGTTAAATAATATCAGCGATGAAAATGTGCTTGCACAATACCAATCAATTTTTGGAACCCGTGCTTATTTTTGGCGATATGCCCCATTTTGGAAATTTGCTGAATACAATTCCAGACTGGGTGTAATAGCGGCGGCAAATAGTAAATTGGGATTACTAAAGCAAGAGTATCAAGTAAAAAATGGTGACTATTTAAAACCCAATAATAATACCGTTGATACCCATAAATTTAATAAGATGACAGAAATACCAGATAGCTTTAAAGTAAACAGGCAGAACTTGTATTATTTAGAAAAGCTCATTACATTGTGTAAAATTAAAAATGTAAAGCTAGTGATGATAACCGCACCCATTTTAAAGTTGCAGGAACGGCTCACCGTAAAAATTGATGCGATAACAAAATCATATTTTCTTCCTATTCTAAACAAGAATAATATTCCCTATTTAGATTTCACCCATTTAAGCCTTGGGCACGATTATCACAATTTTTATGACTATCACCATTTAAATAGCTTGGGTAAGACAAAATATAATAGTATACTTGCAGTGGAATTGCTAAAGCAGTTTTATAAAATAGATGATTAAAGAAGACCAAGGTAAATTATACCAAGACAGGGAAGTAAGTTGGTTGGCCTTTAATGAGCGGGTATTGCAAGAGGCCGCCGACGATACAGTGCCAGTTTTAGAGCGTTTAAAGTTCTTATCTATTTTTTCTTCAAATCTCGATGAGTTTTTCAGGGTAAGAGTTGCTTCACTTCGTCGCTTACTTAAAGTAGGCAAAAAGGATTTGCTGCCCATGCAACATGCACCGGCAGTGGTTATTGATTTAATACAAAAGAAAGTTTTGCATCAGCAAATCAAGTTTAATGAGACCTATCAGAATATTATTGAAAAATTAGAAGGAGAGAATATATTCATAGTTGACGAAAAAACCCTCACTACTGAACAGACCAAAGAAGTGAGAGAATACTTTACCAATTCGGTACTTCCGTTTTTGTTCCCTATTATCATGGACGAAAAGTATGAATTGCCCTTGCTGAAGGATAAGTCATTATACCAGGTGGTGAGTATGGATACGCAAAACAATTCATCTAAGTCAATTTATGCTTTGTTCGAGTTGCCAACTGATGTAATAAGCAGGTTTTATTTAATTAAAGCGGGTGCCAAAAATGCGACCCATATCATATTGCTCGATGATGTTATTCGCTCGTCGATGGATTTATTGTTTTCTATTTTCGATTATGACGAGTTTCATTCATTTACGATAAAAATTACACGCGATGCTGAGTTGGATTTGGACAGCGACCTTACCAAATCGTTGCTTGATATTATGCAGCAAAGTTTGAAGAGTCGCAAAAAGGGTGCCCTCACCCGATTGGTTTACGACGAAAGAATACCTGTTGAGATGCTTACTTATCTTATTAATAAACTCAAAGTAAGTACCCGCAGCCTTATTCCTGGAGGCCGTTATCATAACTATAAAGATTTTTTCGATTTCCCTGTTATTAAGAACAAAGCATTATATAATCAGCCTTTGCAGCAAGCTAGGATAGAATCTATTGATAAGTCAAAAACCATGTTTGCGGCTATTAGCCAAAGAGATTATATATTATATCACCCATTTCATAGTTTCGATTACATCATTAGGTTATTGCGTGAGGCAGCTATCGATCCGAGTGTACGGGTCATTAAAATTACGTTGTACCGTGTGGCCAAACATTCCAGCATTGTGCACGCACTCATCAACGCTATTAAAAATGGTGCTAAAGTATATGCTTGGATGGAGCTGCAAGCCCGATTTGATGAAGAATCCAATATATATTGGGCCAAAAAATTGGAAGAGGCTGGAGCCAGTGTTTTTTATGGAAAGTCGGGACAAAAAATTCACTGCAAAATGTGTTTAATTTCAAGAAAGGAGGGAGAAGAAATTATTAATTATGGGCATTTGTCAACAGGGAATTACAATAGAATTACAGGAAAGTTATACTGCGATTTTGGGTTGCTCACAGTCAATCCAGAAGTAATAGCGGATATGAATGCAATGTTTAAAATGTTGCAAAAACCCGAAAAGCCTGCAAAAACTAAACATATAATGGCGGCACCCCATAATTTGAAATTGTTTTTTCTCGGTAAAATCGAACATGAAACCTTATTGGCACAAGAGGGAAAGAAAGCTTATATCACAGCCAAAATGAATAGTTTGGTTGATAAGGATATTATTGACAAATTGTACGAAGCATCGAAAGCAGGGGTGAAGATAAATTTAATAATACGCGGTATCTGCTGTCTGGTGCCAGGTATAGCAGGGCTAAGCGAGAATATCTCAGTGGTGAGTATTATAGACCGATTGCTGGAACATACACGGGTGTTTATTTTCGGCAACGATGGCAATGAGATTATATACCTTTCTAGTGCCGATTGGATGACCCGTAATTTGGAGAACAGGATAGAAGCCGCTTTCCCCATTCTCGATTCAAATTGTTGCAAAATTGTGAAAGACATTATTAACCTGCAATTGAGCGACAATGTGAAAGCTAGGATTATAGATCAAAACCTCGATAACCATTATAAAAATGGGGGCAAAAAGCCCGTTAGATCGCAGATAGCAATCGCTAAATATCTGGCCTCCTTAAAACAATGAGCAAAAAAATTTGCCTGTTTTGATGTTTACCCATAAATTTGCACTCCTAAAAAAAATTAAACAATCATGGCAGTTACTAGACTTAAAAGAAAAGACCGTTACAATAAAACCGTTTCCAGGTTGAAGCAACAACACATCAAGCTTGTTATCAAAACTGTGAGTGTAGAATCTCCCTATAAAGATAAGACAGGCATTATAGAAGACTAATGATCTTTGTTACCAAATTTACAATCACCCTGCCACAAGTGGGGTGATTTTTTTTTTATTATATGTCAGCACAATTCACTGTTTTAAATCCGAATTACAAAGAGCTAATAGTTGAAAAACTAATTGGGCAGCGGTTTATGCACCATATCGGTTTTGAGCTCGACCGCATAGAGCCTGGATTGGTAACAGCGGGGATGCTTATAGAAGAGCATATTTTGCAGCAAACAAATTTTGTACATGGCGGTGCTACTTCCACGCTAGCCGATTTAGTAATGGGCTTTGCAGCTTATACTTTGGTTGATGTGGGACAAGTAGTATTAACAGCCGACCTACGTGTATCATACTTAAATCCAGGGCAAGGCGATAAAATTACGGCCAAAGGATTTGTGATTAAAGCTGGTCGTAAAATGATATTCTGTGAGAGTGAAGTTTATTGTGAGAAGAAGGGTGTGCAAACTATCATAGCCAAGGCTTCGGCTACCATGTGTGTAGTGAACTTAATTGAGATTGGGTTGTAGGATATGATTCGCTGCGGCGAATGGGATTTGGGGGTCCAATGAAAAGAGTATTATATATATAAATATAGTTTAAGTTTTGAAAAAAATATTCCACCTATTACAAAGGATACTTGCCAAGCGTGGTCTGCATTTGGTTAAATCTCTTATATATCTGAACCGTGCAAAACGAATAGATCTGAACCGTTTGGATTATAATAGATTGGCATGCCTCGAAATGTGTGGGCACGAAATATATGCGAATAATGTATTGGGAAATGTGGCAGAACTTGGCGTGTTTCGTGGTGATTTTGCCAAAGATATTAATACCGTTTTCCCTGACAGGAAATTATATTTGTTCGATACATTTGAAGGATTTGATGAACGTGATTTAGGAACTGAAGTGGGGAAAGGATTTTCGAGTGGCGATCAAGATTTTAGTGGAACCAGTGTGGCTATGGTGCTGAGCAAAATGCCACATCCGAATAATTGTATGGTGTGCAAAGGTTATTTTCCAGCTACAGCGGAAGGCATGGAAGACAAGTTTGCATTTGTGAGTATTGATACTGATTTATATGAACCTATTTTGGCAGGCCTCAAATATTTCTACCCTAGGCTTAGTGCTGGAGGATATATATTCGTTCACGATTATAATAATGAAGGATATAAAGGTGCAAGGCAAGCAGTGTTAGCATATTGCAAAGAACAAAAAATCCCTTTCGTCCCTATTCCTGATTTAGGAGGGAGTGTGGTTATTGGGAGATAAAAAAATAGAAAGTTGTCGGTTAAGGTTGTTGTGTTATTAACAGGACTATTTTCGGTACTTTGGCAATTTAATTTAATACCAATTCTTAAACTATAATAGTTCTCCGCCTGTGGCGGATTTAGTTTTTAGATTAGTATTACCGAACTACATCCCAAAAGCCCCGCAAACTTGCGGGGGGATTAGTCCCCCTTTTTTTGGACTATTATATAGGGTCTGCTCATAAACTAAATAAACTTGTTAAACTTACTATAAATCAGTATTTTTTGCAATTAGGTCGTTGATTTTGCTGCAAGGCTTTTTAGCGA
>JAWXAU010000204.1 GCA_034439655.1 Bacteroidota bacterium
CAACCATGCTATTACTGTGCTGAGAGTTGTAAAACAATAAACATACAGAACTAATTTTATAGAAAAAATCTCACCAAATATTTGGTGGGATTTTTTTTTTGATAATACCGAAACTCAATTTATACCGACACTCAATACAAGAATTTACTTAATTGTTTAAATCATCAATTATATTATTTGTTTTAGCAGTGCTTTCTTATAATTGTTTTTCTCAACAATTAAAGGAAAGTATTTTATATGCATCATCGAACAACAATGATTTAATTATAAAAAGTATTATCACCGATAATATAAGTAATAGATACCTGTATGGCAGTTTCGATCAAAGCATGAAGCTGGGTAAAAAAACCTATACATCGTATGGCATGTACGACCTCTTTGTAATAAAAACTGATTCCGATAATAATATAATTTGGGTAAATACCATAGGCAGCTATACCGGGCAATTTGGTGCTTGACGATAGCAATAATGTATATATAAATGGGTTTATGTTTGGCGATGGCTATTTGAACTACTCTAAAAGAATTATTAGTGATAAATTTAACAGTGTACAAAATACTTCTTTTTCATTCCTGATAAAATTTGACTCATCAGGAAAATACCAATGGCAAAATTATGTGGGCGGATCCTTTAATTCGCAGGCATGGTGCTGCTATTACCCAGTCCCAGATAGTGAATTTCCCTTGATTTATAATAAGGATAATAACGAAATAGTTAGTGCGGGGTATAATAGAACAGAGCTCTCATATACCTACAGTCCCTATTCTGATTCCATAAAATATTATACAACCACGCCAAGCACTGAATTAAATTTTGTGACAACATATGATATGGGAGGAAATTTTAAGAAATTTTTTACTGTGGAATCAGGGCATCACCGTATGATACAGAACGTTATTTATGATAATGAAAACAACTATTATATTATTGGTAAAAGTACAGGTGGACGCCTTCTAATAAACATGAAGGATACTTTACAGGTATTTTATACTTGGCCTTTTAACACCTATTTGGGCAGTTATATTATTAAAGCAAATTCAAATTGGGATTATGAGTGGGGTAAATTTATAATGGGAGGAAGGTATGCTGATATCAGGGCAATTGAATGGACCAACGATAGTAACATTATGTTGTTCGGGCATAGCACCCATTCCACTTTTATTGATAGCGTATATTACTACTTTAATGATACGGGGGTAGCTTTTATATCGTTAATAAATCGTGATGGGAAAATACTTAAAAACACGTTTTATACCGATACCAATTTATTAATAGATATTATACAAGCCAAACGAAAAGGGAACAGTACTGAAACATTTGTATATGGCTTTAGTGGTTTTAGAAATAACAATTATAAAGGCAAGTTTGGCGGTTTAACATTTAAAAATGATGCACAAAGCTATATTTTAAGTAAATTGGATTCCAGCCTCGCAGCTATATGGACTGTGAGGATTGATGGCGTGAAGCAGCATTATCTTTTTTGGACAAACGGAGGCTGTGATTATATATATGACAACACAATAATTAGCATGTATTATGACCCAATGAAAGGCATCATATATCTATCAGGAATAAGTGCAACAGACTCAATTCAAGTATATTTCAATAATGATAGCAATCTTGTATATAATAGTTCCAATCTGAAATATGGAAGTATAATACTCGCCATCAATAATAGCAATTTTATTGGCATTGGGCCTTTGGCTTCCCGCTTGTGCCAAGGGCAAACGTATAACCTACCTATAGCTGCCAAAGCAGCATTTGGGGCAAGCAATAAGTTTACTTTATACATGTGCCCTGTAGATAGCATGTTTAAAAATGCAGATAGTATTGCCACCAAGAAAAATATTAATGCGGGCGATTATATAAGCTTTACGCTGCCAAAAAATATAGCAGGAAAATACAAGCTAGCATTGAAGAGCGACAGCGTGCTGCTATGGTCAAACACGCTGGAGTTTATGGTGGATTCTGTTCCAACAGCATCATTATCTGCTTCCAAAGATTCTGCTTGCATAGGCGATAGTATATTATTGGTGGCCAGCCACAGCCATAGTGGCAAATGGTGGTTGCCCAATATGAAAAAACCAATTGTTAAGGATTCTATTTATATAGTTTCAAACAATACAAATTATTATATATATGAAACCACCAACGGTGCCTGCACAATATATGATACTATAAAAATATATGTAGCCCAAAAACATATAGCTAATGCGGGTGCTGACACTTCTGTTTGTTTGGGTAGCAATTTCCTTTTATTGGGCAACGGAGGAGTATATTATAACTGGAGTAACGGTGCAAACTCGGCCTATAACTATGTGCAAATAAATACGGATACGTTTTATGTGCTTACAGTGTCCGATTCTTTGGGTTGTAAAGCTTATGATACGGTTGTATTTAAAACCTTGCCATTGCCACTAGTTAGTTGGGCGGGTATGGGTAAAAAGCAATTTTGCCCTGCTGATGATTCTATTATGCTAGTTGCTGGAAGTCCTTTTGGTGGTAGCTTTTCAGGCAATGGCGTAAAAGGAAATTACTTTTATCCGAAGCTTTCGGGTTCAGGAAAACATATAATAAACTATAGTATAAAGAGCAATAATGGATGTATAGGACGTGCGACCGATATGGCAGAAGTATATAAACAACCTTTGGCCTTTATTAATATAACTGGTATTTTCCGAGCGTGCGAAGGAGATAGCCTTAACCTGTTCAATGCGGATACAACAAGTATCAAAAAATATGTGTGGAGTACTGGCGAAACAGCTACTATCATTAAAGCAAAAAAAACGGGAGATTATACTATAACTGTAACAGATACGAATGGCTGTACCAATACCTCGGCTGCACAGCATTTGGTTTTTAATCCTATTCCCACAGTATATATAACTTATACTAGTGGAAAACTAGTGGCAGTGTCTAACCCCAAAGGCAAAGCATGGCTGTGGCGATTGGATGGAAACCAGCAAGCCAATGACAGTACTTATGAAGTTTTAAATCCAATAAAGGGAACGTATTCAGTAAAAGTTACGGACATAAACGGATGTATAGGATATTCCGCAGCTTATGTGTTTACGAATATTGATGAAATATACAATAACTACAGAAGTGTAAATAACTATGATGAAAACACGATATATATATACAAACCTAATCCCGATAGCTATCGTAATAAAAATACTTCATGGCAACTAACGGATGCACATGGTAGAAAAGTACTAGCAGGAGCAGAAAATCAAAATCCTATTGTATTGGATATGACCCATAATGCACATGGTTTATATACTTTGCTCTTATATTCAAACGGTCAATGCAGCCCTGTTAAGATTGTTTGGTAGAAATCAATACTCCCGCCCTTTCCACAAATATTTTATAGGTAATATATAATAGATTGCCAATGTTAAATTAAAAAATATTTGCAGGAATTCATAAACTAATAATTGTATATAATTACAAGGTTGTTTTAGGTATTTTGAAAGTGCGATTATATGTATATTTTGTATCATATATTTTATGCACAAAAACAGTATTCCGAGTTTCCAGTTTATGATGCAAAAGAATAGTAACATGAAAGGATATAGTCCGTGATAAAACAAGATAAGTTTTGCAATGATATTTAAGTCGTTAGCCCCTTTAAGCCAGCGTTTCCGTTGGTTGAACAATGTTTGAATGTGAGTAGTAGGGTTTGTAAAATTCAAAGAACCTCTATCCATCAAATTTAAGGAATCATATCCTTGTTTTCTCACTGCATTATATAATGCCAAATCTTCTGTTACTGAAAAATTTATATTTTCATAACCACCTGTTGCAAAATAGGCCTCTCGTTTCACAGCCATATTATTTCCCACTGCGGTAACGGGAATTCCCAAATTGGAAATAGCTTTGAGCAAGGAAGAAAAATAGAGCCAGTCATATTTTTGTAATGTAGTCCGCCGCTGCGGTTTGTTTTTTATGATAGTAGTCCCACTCACAATTCCTATTTTATTGGTAAAAGAATTTAATATAGTTTTTGCCCAATTTTTATTAACCACGATGTCGGCATCCGTCACAAAAAAATATTCACCATGTGCATGGTGGGCAAGCTCTGCAAGCACATTAGCCTTGGCTTTCGCCTTTCCCATTTGTTCGGATATATGATATAGTTTGATAGTAAATTTGTCATTGTTCTGTGCTATAATTTCCTGTACTAATTTAGCGGTATTATCTGTCGAGTTATCATTCCCAATTAATAGCTCCATTTTGTTGGGTGGATAATCCATTTCTATAATACTTTGCAAGCAATAAGAAATACTTTTTTCTTCATTTCTTGCAGCAATTAAAATGGATATGAATGGTTCATGATTTTGTGTTTTTGGCTTAACATTTTCCATTAAAAATACAGAAACAAGAAACAATACCTGCAAGCCGATAAATCCTGCTGCATACGCTAATAATATGGTTAATAGCAAGCTCATAAGGAATGAAATTGATAATCTTCAGCAGCATATTTATGCAACATATAAGGCAATAATATTTTTAAGTTTTCCGCTGCTTTTATGCTGTCGTGAAATACGATAATACTACCTGGTTTTATATATTTTCCCATTTTCTTTTTGCAAAGTTCGATATCCAAATCGGCATCAAAATCTGCAGTAAGAAAATCCCACATGATTATCTGATATCGTTTTTTTAAATAATTAATTTGACTTGTTTTTATTTTTCCATAAGGTGGTCGAAATAGCTTGCTATCAATTGATTTGGAGGCTCTTTCAATATCATCATAATATGTAGTGCTCTTACAAAAAAGGCCATTTAGATGCTCCTGCGTATGGTTGCCGGTTACATGCCCTTTTTGCAATAAAGTTTGGTACAATTCAGGATGTTTAATTACATTACTTCCTACACAAAAAAAAGTTGCTTTTGCATGATACTGTTCTAATTGTTCCAATACAAAATCTGTTACACCGGGGCATGGGCCGTCATCGAAAGTAATATATAATATCTTCTCTGTTACCCGTTTTTGCCAAATGAGTTGCGGAAACATTTTCATGATCCATTTTGGGGTATGGTGGCTATAGAATTTCAAATGCGGAAGATGGGCAAATTTGGTGAATTTAATCTTTCTTTTAACCCCCCATTTTTCAACACCACAGATAAAAAATCAGTAGATTGGAACTTTTATGGTAAAAACACGTAGTAAACACTATAATTTTGAAACCACAAAATGAACAAAGCTCTATATACTTTTTTAGCCACTTTATTGTTATATACAAATACGGCAAACGCCCAACAGGTATGGAATTTGGAAGACTGCGTGAAAAAAGCAGTACAAGAAAATTTCAGGATGAAGCAGGCACAACTCAATACCCAAAGCAATACTTTGGACGTGACCCAAGCCCGAGCCCAAATGCTACCCTCAATAAATGGCTCAGGTACACAAGCCTTCAATTTGGGACGAAATGTGGATCCTTTCACCAATACTTTTTCGAACCAAACTATCCGTTCAAACAATTTCAGTATACAGGCAAACTGGACTTTGTTCAATGGCTTCCAAGTACAAAACACCATCAAACGCGAACAGTATGATTTACAAGCGTGGCAAGCCGATGAGAAGACCGCCAGAAACGATATCGCCCTGCAAGTGGCTGGCCAGTATTTGCAGATTTTGATGAACAAGGAACTGGTTTTCACCTCGCAAAAACAGTTGGAATTGTCGCAACTGCAAGCTTCTCGTTTAGAGAAATTGCAGGATGCTGGAAAAATTTCGGAAGGAGAATATTTGCAGCAACTTTCGCAGGTGGCCAACGATGAACTTAGTTTGGTGAATGCCCAAAGCAACTTGCAGATGTCGTACCTAATTCTATGGCAATCTATGAATATTGAACCCGACACCACAAATAGCATTGCTTCTCCACCAGCACTAATACCAATGCGGGCAACGGCAAGAAACGCCAGAGAAATATTTGATGCTATTTATCAAAACAGACCTGAAATACAAGCAGCGACCTATAGATACCAGTTGGCCCAAACCCAGCAAAAAGTTTCGGAAGGGTCACGTTTGCCCAAATTGTTTATGTTTGGCAATGTCTCATCATTATACTCCTCAACCCGAAAAGATATAACAGGCTTTAACTTTAATGGATATAATATTATTGGAATTACCCAAAATAGTTTTGATACCGTGGTAACACCGCGGTTTGATTATTTGACCAAAACCACTCCATTCGGCAACCAGTTGAAAAATAATTTTGGACAAAACTTTGGCTTTAGTTTAAGTATCCCCATTTTTAATAATTTGCAAATTCATACTGCGGTGCAAAAAGCCAAAATACAAGCAAGTTTGGCTCAAGTTAATCTAGATCAGGCCAAGTTGAATTTATATAAAAGTATACAACAAGCAGTAATTGATTTACAAGTGGCCGAGACCAAGTATGCAGCGGCACAAAAAAACTTCAATGCTCAGCAAAGAAACTTTCAGGTAAGCAAACTTCGCTATGAAAATGGTGCCGCCACCCTTACCGATTTTCAGTTGGCAAGCACGAATTATACTAGGTCGGAGAGCAATTTTTTGCAAACGAGATATGAGCTTATATTTAGACAAAAGATTATAGATTTTTATATGGGTAATGAATTGAAATTTTAAACAAAGTATTATATATATTTATGGCAACTAAAAAGAAAAAAAGCAAGTTAAAATATTGGGTAATTGGGGGCATTTTGGTGCTGATTATTGCCATAGTGCTTGCTGAAAAATTTGGTAGTAAAGAGGGCACGAAAGTTTCTTCCGAAAAAATTATGAGAAGGGATATTATAGAAACTGTTACTGCCAATGGAAAAATACAACCCGAAACTGAATTAAAAATTAGTCCCGACGTGAGTGGACAGATAGTAGAGATGATGGTGAAAGAAGGAGATTCGGTGATAAAAGGACAGGCATTGTGTAATATAAATCAAGATATGTATTCGGTAGATGTGGACCGACAAAAAGCAGCGTACCAAAACACTCTGGCCAATGTGGAAGCGGCCCGTGCAAGGATGAAACAGGCAGAAGCTAGAACTGAAAGTGAAACTGCGAATTTTAATCGAATGAAAAAACTGTTCGACCAAAAAGTAATTTCGCAAGCAGAATGGGAAACCGCCCGCAGCACTTATCTCACCGCCCTTTCGCAAGTAGAAGCCGAGAAACAAAATATAAACGCAATGGAGTTTACGGTGAAAAGTTCAGAAGCGGGTGTACGTGAATCGCAAAAGCGACTGAGCCGTACAACTATATATGCACCCAAAAGTGGAACGATAAGCAAACTATATAAAAAGCAGGGAGAAAGTGTAGTCGGGACCAACCAAATGATGGGCACCGATATTCTTTCTATCGCCGATTTAAACTATATGCAAGTATCAGTCGACATCAATGAAAATGATATCGTGAAAATTAAAAAAGGTGATACTGCTTTGTTTTATATAGATGCTTTTAAAGGACGTAAATTTAAAGGACTGGTAACCGAGATTGCTACTTCATCGAATACAACTATGACCACCGCCGATCAAGTTACAAATTTCCCTGTAAAAATAAGAGTAATTCGTGAATCCTATATAGATTTATGCACCTCGCAAACACCTTATCCGCTTAAGCCTGGGTTAAGTGTAAATGTAGATATACAAACCAATAGGGTGAGCCAAGTATGGTCAGTTCCTATTGAATCGGTAGCTACACGGGAGTTGAAAAAGGAAGAGGAAAAACTTGGAGATACAGACAAGAAAAAAGATAAAAATAAAAAGGAGGAAGACGAAAATAGTAATACTACAAAAGCAAATACAGAAGTAAAACAGGATGTAGAAGAAATTGTATTTATTATAGAAAATGGTGTAGTGAAAAAGAAGGTGGTGAAATCAGGAATACAAGACGATAATTATATACAAATAGAAGGACTGATGGGCAATGAAGAAATGGTAACAGGCCCCTATGAAGCAGTTTCAAAAACATTGAAAGATGGCGACAAAGTAAAGGTGGTGAAGAAAGAGGATTTATTTGAAGTGAAGAAGAAGTAGATTATTGTGAATAGTAGACAGTTTGCAGTTTTGCTGACGCCAGTGAAGTTTACAGTTAGTAGTTTTTGACCCAACTCTTTGCCTCAACGACCATAAACAGCAAGCTAATAAATTATACCGAAACTCAATATATAATAGTCCAAAAGAAAGGGACTAATTCCCCCGCATCCCGATAATTATCGGGATTAAGCGGGGCTTTCGGGATGTAG
>JAWXAU010000205.1 GCA_034439655.1 Bacteroidota bacterium
AAACTCAATATATAATAGTCCAAAAGAAAGGGACTAATCCCCCCGCATCCCGATAATTATCGGGATTAAGCGGGGCTTTCGGGATGTAGTTCGGTATTAACATTCTAAAAACTAAGTCCGCCACAGGCGGAGAACTATTTTAGTTTAAGAATTGGTATAATATCAAATAGTTTAAGTGTTTCGAAATAAACAAATCGAAGCTATAGGAAACAGTTATCCTATAGCTTGATTTGTTAAAATATAAACCGCATTCCCATTTATCTTGGAACCACCTTAAAATTAATGGTGATTATATAGTCGTTCTCTAGAGCTTCATTCTTTTTGCATTTGCGGTGCTTTGGAGGACGAGGGCCTTTGCAAGTAGAATCCATTTTGCTTGAGTCTCTTGGAGGAGGAGGAGGCATCAAAGAATCTTTGGGGTGTTTGCATTTGCCCTTAATTCCTTTCACTGTAGAGATAACTACCTTATCAGTTCCGGTATAGGTACCATCAGGAATATACTGATAAATTAATTGTCCTGCTGCATCTACTCCCAAGGCACTTAATGTGCCGTGCAAAGGTTGCGTAGTTACTTCAAAGGCATCATCCGTATTTGTAGGCAATACATAGGTGTAGGTGGTACCCGCTGCAACAGTAGCTGACTCAATGGGTGTAAGTAGGGTTTCTGCTTTTTTGCAGCTTGGCATAAAGAACATCGCGGTGCCGGCAATGGCCAACATTAAAATTGATTTTTTCATGGTGTTTAATAATTAATTGTGAGTTGAAATAAAATTTAAAGTAGATGTTCTTTCAATATTTTTAATTGCTTTTCAAATACCATTACGGGGGAGTTTTTGAAAAGGTGGGCTTGGGATTATTTTTTATTTTACATTTTTAGAATTTACATTTTATTTCCTATGCTGTAGATTACATTTTCGTTGGTGACACCTTTAGGAAAGTTTAGAACTTTCTTAAAGAAAACATTTGGTTTGTAAGGTTAAGAGGCTTTATTTTGTAATCTAATAAATTAAAATCATGAAAAAAATAATTACCCTAACCCTTATTATCGCAGCGTTGGCTGTAACTTTTAGTTCTTGTAATAAAGAAAAGCAACTAGAAAAACGCATTGAAGGTACTTGGAACATTGACAAAGCTGATGGTATAGTCACTCCTATTGGTGGTGGTGCTGGACAAACTTTTTCTTTCCCAAACATTGGTACTTTCACTTTTAAGAGTGACGGCACTGGCACAAGTTCAACAAACTTTGGTGGTGGCTCTCAAAATAGTACCTTCAATTGGACTAATACTGAGACTACTGTAACTATTACAGAAAGTGGAAAAACACCTTCTGTAATGACCGTAACTACCAATGAGAAGACCAAACAAATTTGGACTTCTACCGAAAGTGATGCTACCTCAAGCACCACTTATACTTATACATTAAGCAAAAAATAATTAGTTAAAACAAACTAAATCAAAAAGCCCCGTCAAAATATTTTGGTGGGGCTTTTTATTTTACTATAGTTTATATCTTGAAATTTACATTCTTATTTTTTTGAGAAATATGTATTATACCGAAACTCAATATATAATAGTCCAAAAGAAAGGGCTAATTCCCCCGCAAGTTTGCGGGGCTTTCGGGATGTAGTTCGGCATTACCATTCTACAAACCAATCCGCCACAGGCAGAGAACTATTTTAGGTTAAGAATTGGTATAACAGATACCAGAAATAAGTTTTTTATTAGCATATAGAAGCTATATTTGCTTCCTTAATGAAAAAGGTAAATACATACTTTTATGCTATACTATTTATATGCTTTTGTATTATAATGCCTAACAAACTGTATTCTCAGTGTAGTTCATTTCCCTATAACAGTACTGCGGCAGGCAAGATTGACCCTTCGCTAGGAATTAGTGGGAACAACCTGATTTGTTATAAAGGATGTATTGATTTAGAAATTAAAACTAAAATATCTGTTGATTCAATATGTGTCGATTTTGGCGACAATAAATATTTGACAATTATTTCTTCAACCTTGGACACCACAATAAAACATTGTTATAACTTTACACCTAAAGATAGCTGTCCTGCAAGCAGACCACAAGATATAAAAGTTGAAGCCAAATATTATAAAGGCAGCCCCGCTGCTACCTTTAGTTTTAGTTCAATAAGCACTACAGTTTCAGTGCAATATTTACCCCGTTTACCCAAAGTTAATTGTCAAGATACGGTTTGCGTGAATGACTCTCTGGTTCTGAGTTTAACTGGAAATAGCTGCACGAATGGATTTGTGAATAATTCTGCAACTATTATTTGGAATTTTGGAGATGGCACCTCTCCATATTCTGTAAATGATATCACGAACAACTATACACTTCCTATTCCACGGCACGCTTATACAAAACCGGGGATATATTATATAAAGCTTACCTGTTCTAACACTTGCGGGAGTGTAGAAGATTCAATCCCAATTGTAGTGGTAAAAATAGACAGTGTGCAATGTGCAAAAAAAACTTGTACTGGCGACACAATTGCAGCAAGAGTATATGCAAAAAATATTAAATATTACGATTGCTATAGTTTGAATGGATGGGTAACTATTATAGGAAAAAATACCAGCACCCCTAAAATTATTTTTAATAGTACGGGCACTTTTGTTATAGCCTTCGCTATTTGCAATCCAGTTACTTGTATCAAATACGATACAATTATAGTGGGCAAGGGCCTGACATGAATTTATCTGCGGTTCCTGATTTTTGCTTTTTCCAACTATTTTTCGACAAATGGTATACCTCAGTCAAATCATTATTATATATTATTAAAGAATAGTATTATATATCAAAAAATTGATTCGGGTATTCCAGCTTCGATAAATCTAACTAAAGCAGGAACCTATACCGTTATTGATTCTGCATTCAATACTTGTGGTTTTAAAGTTATGATTCGTACATTTAATTTGTCATCGATCGACAGTGTTCAACTTCCCAAAACTGGATGTACTGGCGATACAATTAAGGCTTTTGTTTATGCAAGCAATACTTCAATATATAATTGCAGTAGTATAAATGGTAGCGTTTCAATAGTAGGGCAAAATACCAATGCCCCGAAATTTGTCTTTAATAGTCCAGGGACTTATACTATACAATTTACCATAGGTACATCCTCAGTATGTCCTGCTGATAGTGTTATAACAATTGCACAAGGCCCTATGATGAACATGAACGCCATGCCCGATGGTTGTTTTACGGGAAATGATTCATTCTATTTCGACAAATATTTTAGTTCGGGAGTGAGTACACAGTCGAATCATTTTTATGTATATAGAAACAATACACAAATAAATAAATTTACAAGCACTGGAATTCCCGCACCCATATTATTGCCGCAAACAGGCAAATATGTTGTTTTAGACTCCTCATTTAATGGTTGTGGTTTTATAGTTTTAAGTGACACTTTTGATTTGTTAACACCAGCTATAGTTAATTTACCAAGTGATTACGACACCTGCATCCAATCTACCATTTCACTTCCTAGTAAAGCAGGTACCACTATATATTTGGATGGAAATATTGTTTCTGCCACCTCCCTGTTTTTAGACTCAGTAAGGAAATATAGTTTTATATATATTCCTGGGTGCGGAAATGCTGATACTATAAATATCAATGCAAGAGGTGTGAAGGTGAAAGGCCATGAATATATATATTGCTATATTGGACACCACCATCTGTGCCCGTTCAAATTTTAGTATTTCAGTAGATGCAACTTACTTTGATGTGTCTTATTATTGGAAATTGTACCATAATAATGATTCTATTCTCATTACAACTTATGATGGAAAAATGAAAATGAATACCAAGGATACGGGCTTATATGTTTTAAGTCTGTTAGCATCGAACAACAACCCGCCATTTTGTAGTGCGATTTCGAAAACAACTTCCATATATATACATATAACTCCTCGTGCTTCTTTTATTATTGACCGCAAATCGGATTCTATTAAATTCAATACAGATACAATCCCTGCCAATATTATTTTAATAGATAAAAGTATAAATGCGACGAGCTATCTTTGGCATTTCGGCAATGGTGAATCTAGTTTTAACAATAACCCCGTCGTAAATTATACAACTCCAGGGCAGTATAAAATACAGTTGATTGCTTATAACGGAATTTGTAGTGATACAGCAGAAAATCCTATAAAAATATACCCATTCTTTTCAATATATGTTCCCAATGCCTTTACCCCCAACAATGACGGTGTGAATGACTTTTTTGATATCAAAGTTAATGGGTATGAGGATTATACTTTTACCATTTTTAATAGGTGGGGTGAGCGTGTATATGTAGGCCACAAGAATGACATAGGTTGGGATGGAACATTTAAGGGAAAACTATGCAATCAGGATGTTTACCTTTGGGTATTGAGCAATGTAATGTATAATAATGTAGGAAATTTAAACATTAATACTTCTAATAATTGTATTGATTGTAATAAGAAAAACTTATCTGGGGATATACATTTGTTAAGATAGTAGGTCATCTTTAACTTTTAACTTTTGGAAAGTTCTATACTTTCCAAAAGTTAAACCTCAATCCCTCCTATTCAACTTACACCAATCACACTCACCACACCCTTTATCAAACTCGTGGTTTTTAATGCGGGTGTAAACATCTTTTATTTGAACTGATAGCATGCCGGTTTCTTCTGGAACTATATGCATCGTTTCTTCATGAAATTGCTTGGTATCTTTATCGGGTTCTATAAATTGATATACTGCTTTGTCAAAATTCCAAGCACGCATTCTGGCTTTTGGATCGTTGTCTAGTAATATTTTATAGAACACAGCTTGCCTCCAATAGTCGCCACCCAAAGCAATTTCAGGATCTATATTACCTGGCTCGGGTCGTTTTAATTTTTTCTTATCGAACTTGCCAGTTTTATAATCGACCACTGTGGCTTTGCTCCCCTCAAATTCTAATTTATCTATGAAACCTTTTAAGGGTATATCATTGAAAATAATAGCTTCCATGCGTACCTCTGTTTGTATAATAGGATTCCATTTATCTTTGAAATGATTGTGGTATTGTTTTAATACATCGCTTCCATATTCTATTCTACGTTCATATTCTTCGGCCACAAATTCATGTTTTCGCAAATACATTTCATAGGTAAAAAATTGCACCAACTCTTCCGCATTGTCAAATGTTTTCTCCTCTTTGTTTTTATTGAAATAACGCTCCAATGCTTTGTGCACTGCGTTTCCAAATGACAATGCTGGGGCACTTCCTGTAGGCACTTTTAATAAATACATATAATAAAAACCAATGGGACATTCCAAATATGCATTGAGATGTGACACACTTAATTTATAATCGCCCAACAAATTTTCCATTTCTTCATTGGCCAATAATTCTGGCTTGCTTTCTTTTTGTTCTGCCATTACCAGAGCAAGTGCTTCGGCTAATATATCATCATTTGCTTCTACTCTTTGTATCATAATACCTGCCTTTTCTACCTCGGGAACAAAACGGGTTGGGATAGCTTCTTTATCTTCATTGTCAAAATTATAATAACTCATATATAAACCATGCTTTGCTCTTGTCATACCCACATAGAAAAGTCGACGGCTTTCTTCAATAGCTAATGCATCAGTATCCACCGCCATTTGACTGGCTTGACGTTGGGTATGGTCTAATATATTGGGCGGGAATTTAAATCCATCTCCTCTTCTGCCACCTTCCCAATACTTGCCTACCAAACCCACCATAAATACATGCTCAAATTCCAAACCTTTGCTACTATGAGCGGTTGTAAACTTTACGCCTTTGCCAGTTCCAGTGTTTAATACCGCTTCCAAAGTTATATTATACTCCGCCATCAATTCCAAACTTTGCATGAAACGTGCAATATTTAATCCTGGTGCTTTATGTTCTTCTATTGTTATATAATTATGCAAGGCATGGATTTGCTGCAAATACAAATTTCTTTCGGGGTGATGAAGGGCAAATTTCAGTGCACCTGAACGTGTAATCACATCTTCAAAAAACTGTAATAATGTTTTGTTTGCACAAGCAGGAACCCAATGGTTAATCATATCTGATAACTTGGAGGCACTTTTTTCAAAATCACTCAAACCACTAAATAAATTAGGCTTCTCGGGGTTTGCTATAGTTTCTAATGCTGCACGAAGTGAGTTTATATTTCCCCGTGTTTTCGGAGTTTTTTGCCAACGAGCCATAAATCTTGCTGCCTCCACTGGCGGACCAAATCCTAAAAAATCTATATGGAATAGTTGAAATAATAAATCATCATTACTATGTGGTCTGTCAACTTGTGTTTTTATATAATTAAGAAGTGTAATTAAATGTTGTGTAAAAGGTTCTTTCAATACATCAATTTTGCGTTGCAAACTCACAGGTATTTCTTTTTGTTTGAAAAACTTGACTAAGTTTTCTACCTGTCGATGTTCTCTATATATCACTGCAATTTCTGCGGGGTTGGTATCTTCTTCTATCAACTCCATGATATGTTTGGCAACGCCCGCCATTTCAGCAGTTTCAGTAGGATAGTTTATAATAACAGGTGCTTGAATATTGCTCGGAAATTCTCTTTGAGCAATGAGTTTTTTATCCAGTTTTTCAAAACCTGCAATACGTGTAATACGTTCAATATTCAAATCAATTAATGCTTTTGATGCATCTAAAATTTGTTGCGTACTTCTATAATTATCTCGCAGCATCACTACTTTTAAATGGGCATCATATTGTTGTTTGAAATTAAAAATATTCGCCACATTCGCACCTTGAAATCTATATATACTTTGATCATCATCGCCTACTACAAATACATTGGGATTGGGCCAATAATTACACAGCAGTTGCACCAATTGATTTTGTGCATCATTGGTATCCTGAAATTCATCCACCAATATATATTGAAAACGCTCCTGAAAAATACGCAGTGTTTGCGGGCGGTCCACAAATAGTTGAAGCACCCACAATATCATATCATTAAAATCGTAGCGGCCAAGTTCTTTTAATTGTTCATTATAGTTGGGATATAAATTTGCAGCAGCAATTAATTGTTGCATATCCTTTTGCAACTTCTCCATAGCCGTGGGTTTGGCATCGCCCGCATTATACTGCTTGTATTTTTTTTGATAATAAAATTCTGAATTAGTCGTATCACTTTCCACTTCTTTCAGATACTCGCCTACCCTTTCTGTTATATATTCGGGCATCCAGTTTTCGTGCTTCATTACGCCAAATAATTTCTGCAAACGAGCCACATCATAATATGCTCCGCTGCCCTGCCTTTTTAGCGGATGCTGGAGCGGCAATTTATCGATCATTTTGCGTAATAGTTCTATTACTTCTATTTCAGTAACAGGGCTCATTTCACGCAATCCAAAATCGGCAGCATGTTGTTGTATAATATCATTACAAAAAGAGTGAAAAGTTTCTATCTTAATTCTGTAAGCATCAGGACCAATTAAATGCAATAAGCGTTTACGCATGGCCACCACTCCTGCATTGGTATAGGTAATACATAATATATTTTCGGGTGCCGCGTGTGTAGTATCCGACACCAATATATGCCCAATACGTGTAGCAAGAATTTGTGTTTTGCCTGTGCCTGGGCCAGCTATTACGAGTACTGGGCCTTCTATTTGGTCTACTGCTTCGCGTTGGGCTTCGTTGAGGTTGTTGTAGGCTTCTTGAAACGGGGTCATAATATTTACGATTTAATGATTTACGATTTACGTCCCGATAACTATCGGGATGCTGACGCAAGATTTAGATGAATGGACAAATATAATAGTAGAGTTGTTACCAAAAGTAGGAGTTGATAAAAAGAGGAAGAAGTTGTGGATATAGATCAGCCTGCACAAATGATTAGTTTCTACAATCAAAAAAAAATGTTATTTGGTATTATTCAATAGTTTACATTTGCCATACAATTTTTTTATTTTAAACCTTAAACAAATATAACTAAATGAAAAACAGCATATTACTCCTCCCCCATTTCGAATTCGATAACTTCCAATTACAAAGTTGTTAAACCGTTCTTACAAAAGAATTTCTATATTCTTTTATTATTGGCGATGTGTAGCACTACTAATTTAATTGCACAAAAAAGAGATTGGACGTTCTTTAATGTACAGCCATCTGGAACTGCTAATCTTAATGGTTTTATTTTTAAAGGTGTCTACAACAAAAAACACCCGCATTCCCGATTTTACTGCTTATCCTCCTCCTATTACGCCTCCAATTAACAATGGAGTATGGCTTGACCAAACCGATGAATGCACTGTCTCCAATAGTAAATTTCATTATTGCAAAAATGGCTTGCAGTATTATAATACACACTCAAACCAAGCCACGACAACAATTACAGAAAATGTATTTTTTAACAATCAATTTGGTTTGGTGATGGCCTCAAGTAACCACCCAAATACATGCGGTAGTATTTGTAATAATACCAATACGAATACTATAGCAGTCAATATTGGGTGTAATAATTTTCTGCTGAATAATGTAGGTATTTTTGGTTGCGGTAAATTAAATGATATTGGCGGTGCACAAGAATCCGGAAATATATTTATTTGGAGTAATAGTAACAATAATAATATTGATTGGGACTTTTTGTGGGATGATTTGTCGGGGAATGCTAATCAGAAACATATTGAATTAAATAGCGGTGGACAGGGGTTCGCATATTATGATATTAACAAACCTAATCACAATACTCTTAATCCTTATCAAATGAATTCAAATGTTGCTTTTTCTTTAAATGGATTTAAAGGCAACTCGAACGGCGGAGCTCCTTCTGGCTGTAATAGGTCTGCGGGGCGTGCATTTGCCCCTCAGGAGTCTATGAACGAAATAACTCAGCAAATAATATCATATTTCCCAAACCCATTTTACGACTTATTAAACATTACTATTAATTCTATAGATGAACAGGAGATTTTCTACTACGAAATATTTGATATGACTGGACGAATCACTCAGAAAGGAAAATTATCTATAAGCAATAGTATAAACTGTAGTTCAATGCCTTCTGGGGCATATATAATAAAGATTTTTTCTAACAAAGGATTTAATCAGTATAATAAAATTAATAAACTAAATAATTAGATAGTGCGATATTTAAAATATTTTATATTGCTTATAATAGTAATCAATTGTGACATATCTAATGCCCAATATGATAACAATTGGACTTTTGGCTGGCACGGTGGCATTAATTTTAGCACTTCACCCCCAACATTGTTCCAGTCAGGGTCATGTTATGACTCAGGTATTACCAATAAAAATGATATAAGTAAATTTTCAAGTGCTATTTCAAGTTGTAGTGGTGATTTACTTTTTTATTTAGGGGGGGGGTGTCAGCTATGGAATAAAAATCATAATTTAATGCCACTAAAAATAAGTTTCCTACCACAACTGTTTGCCAATATCAAGAAAGGAAAAGATAGTTTATATGTGATAACTACAAGGCCTATTGTTAGTTATACTTGGTATAAAGATAATATATTATATAGTAACAGCTCCGCACTTTTACACCCACCCACAGGCAGATATAATGTGCAAGTGCTGGATGCGGATGGATGTGTAGCTAATAGTAGTTCCTTGATGTTTACTGGGATTGCTAATTATAATAGTAGTGTGTTTAATATATATCCAAATCCGACTAAAGATATATTATATATTGAGGGAATGCGTGGGATGGTTGGTGGGGACACCAACCACGGACAAACACGCATCGTACTGCATGATATGCTAGGTAAGAAAATATATGATACAATTACAAATGGGGAGAATGTATATAGTATAAATGTGGGAGGGCTGCCAAAAGGATTATATATAATACTTGTGGGCGATGTGATGCAAAAGATTGTGGTGGAATAGTAGCTAAGTCAAAAGACTTTTTATTTCATAAATAACCACAAGTCATCATTCGCTTATGGCCAAACACGCGACACTTGCGGCAAAAATGGGTATTTGCATGCACAGATTTGACAACTCTGCGTACGTATGGGCTTGGCTGGGTTGTCAAATCTACCAACTGCACTAAAATCGTAGATACCTCCTACATCGGTATAACAAATTTAATTAAATTGCGGAATGGGGAATTACGGCTATTCAGCGACAAAAAAAATCGTAATTCGTAATTGAAAATTTGTAATTCTTATTCCACCACCAAACTCTTACTCACACTTCCCTTTTCTGTCACAAAAATCAATTGATAAATTCCTTTGCTCAAGGTATTGTTATATATGTTTCTAAGTTCGAAAGTTGAGGTATTGCTTGGAAGTTGTACGTTTGTCAATTGTCTTCCTGTCATGTCCACCAAAATAATTTTTATATTATCATATATGTTTTCAGGTAATTTGATAGTGGCATTTCCATTATTTGGGTTGGGATAAATTTCAATAATGTTTGCCATATCTATATCATTTGTTGCCAACGGCCACCCACCAACATTAATATTATCTATATAGAAATTATTACCTACGCCACTTGTGATAAAAGTAAATCTGAGCATTAGATTCTGTACGGTTTGGTAAGCACTCAAACTTACTTTCTCTCTACGCCAATCGGCTGTCGAGGCGGGAGTGAAGGTACTGTTTTGGGTGGTGGTAGTTTCTAATTTTCCGCCTGATTTTGAAAATATATTATTCCAGTTCAAACCACAATCGGAAGAAGCAAATATCTTTAAATTATCAAAACTAGCAGCAGTGCGACGGGCATAGGATATAAAAAATTCTAAGTTGGGGGCCAAGCGTGAAGTCATGTCCAATGGGGGAATGGTGAGTTCGCAATAATCGCCTACATTGAAATTATTATAGTTATTGATATATAAACAGGAGGTACTAGCATAACCTGTTGTTTTATTTAATTTCCACCCATTACTCCCTGCTACTGCCATTGCGGTCAATTCGGACGGCAAGGTGGTATTTGTTTCAAAACTATATTGCCAAGGGGTTTTATAACCCGATACATTTGATACAACATTGATATAAGAAATTTTAGTTACCGAGTCGGCTCCGCTTGCATTAGCTACCACCAACTTTACATACATTGAACCGGATTTGGTAAAAGATACGGTAGGGTTTGAATCTATAGCTGTAGCTGGATTTCCATTTTCGAAATACCATTTATAGTTCGCTACTTTTCCTCTCGTGCTATTATCATAAAACTTAATTTGTGAACCTTGACATACATTGACCAATGGCGTATAAAAATCGGCCTTGGGAATACACAAGGCAATATTTGAAGTATCATATACTCCTGTTGCTTTTAAATTGGCTGTTGTATATATAGTTCCTCGATATTGTTGGAACACGCCATCAATCACATCTTTTTGCCCCGATGAAAACATATTCTGGCATTTACCATCACTGTAATCCATAAAGTTTTCTGTTTGGTCGGGAAGATCGGGTACATCATTCGTACAACTGTTACGATTGCTGGGGCAGCCTGAATTTGCTGAAGCTACAGGTGGTGTATCATAAACATCTTCTGCCGGGAAACTACCATTACAACCACCTTGAAAGGTATGAAACAAACCCAACCAATGCCCTATTTCATGAGTGGCCACTCGACCATTATTTCCACTATTTTTGGCTGAACCTATGCTGCCAAAATAATCTCCTCTTATTAGCACACCATCCGTTTTGGTAGCACCCGAACCTGGATATGGAAATTGTGCATAGCCCAAAACCGTTCCTATTCCCCCTCCTCCTATATTATCATCAATAGTTTTCACTATCCATATATTCAAATATTGAGTTTTAGGCCAAGGATTTAATTTGCTGGCTTCATTAGCAGTATTGGTAAGCGATGAATATATACGTTCGATGCCATCAGTGCAATTGCCCTGCGGGTCCTTCGTTGCCATACGAAACTCAACTTCACAATCAATTGCAACATTTTGAAATATACTTCTTGTACTACTCGCATCTGCATTCTGCCGGCGAAAATCGAGATTGAGAATCCGTATCTGATCAAGTATTTGATTCTTTGAAATGTTTTCGGGCCCATATTGATGTATTACATGAACCACTACTGGAATGATACGCAGATTGGCTCCACGTTCATTTTTATGCGAATGGCCTGCTAATTTTACCCCCTGCTGAAAATTCAGAATTTCATTTTTTAAAGCTATATTATTGTGCAGTTGCTTTTGAAAATATTCATCGGTGAGACAGGATTGTGCTTGAATTTGAAGTTTGCTGAAAACAAAAATAGTAAGACTAATAATAATTAATAATTTTTTCATTGAAATATATGATAGTGGATTTTTTAGGGTGGTTTTCTATTATAATATATATTTAAAAGTCGGGGCAGTATAATGCTTTGTGGCGTTCGGCCTTCACTTTTACAGGTCTATTTTTTGGATATTTTACAGAGTATGATATAATATATTTTACGGATTCGCCCGCTTTCACATTGATGTTCCACTGCAGTTTACCATTGTCTTTGTTCCAGTCGGCTGCTGATATTTCTGTTACATCAACCACAATCTCACTATTAGCACTAATTGGCACTTGGTCGAACAAATTAATAGATACATCTTTACTATTTCCATTTCGAATAGATATTTCATACGTGAAATTACTGACTGTGTTTCCACTAAAAAAAGTCTTATGAGATTTTTCTTTTTTCTTCTCATATTTCAGAACAACCTTTTGGTCACGGCCCACCGAAACTTCTAGGGTATCACCATCAATATTTGGGTTAATATATGATTCGCCTATATATGTTTTTCCCATATATACATTTGCGGGGCCTTCAATCAAATTCAAAGTATCCCAATCTAAAATACTGGCCATCAAATAAGCCTTTGCATCTAATTTGGGAATAGCTACATAGTGATAATCTGCTTTCAAAGTATATTGTTTCATTTCTACCAAATAAGGTTTTCCATCGGTAGGAATTGTTTTCTTTTCTGCTATTTCAAAATCTACACTTAATTGTGATATATCAATGGTGGTAAATTTTTTCTGTTCATCTCTATTACTATTTGTTATGATATCATAAGTAGTATAACCGTTACTATTTTTTTGAATTTTACTTTTATTGGCCCAGTTGGATTGTCTACCACTTGAATACATTTGCCCTGTTGGCGACTCAAAATCGATACGCCAAGGATCGAGCACTGGCACCATGGCCGACTTAGAAGGGTCAGCCGTTGACACCACCAATTGTATATTATTCCAATCGATTCCAGTATTATTATACATTTTTGCATTATATACTAAATTGACGGGTTTGGAAATATCTGAAATTTTAAAATCGTAAAAGGGAGCCCAACCGCAATCGGTAACAAAATGTTGGAACTCGTATATTTCGGTTGTGGCCATTTCACTTTCTACAGTTGCTTTCACCAGCCTGTTTGTCTTGTAAAAGGTATTCTCCATTTTCGACTTATATACTTTTAAAGCTGTGCGTATACCGGCCAAACTATCTAATTGTATTTGGTACTTTCGTAATAAATGAACAATCTCGGTAAGCCTTGAACGAAATAGGTTAGCCATTTTCTGTAGCTCCACTACTTGCACGCCCACATTGCTACCACCTATATTCATATTACTTGAAAACAAATCACGTTCTTTATTATAAATGCTAATCAAATCATTGGTCTCATTAATCTGAGCCTGTATCAATTTGAGGCTGTCTGTGATGCTTTTGTAATGTATGTTTTGCTCCAATGCCGTCAATTCTAAAGACACTTCTGTAAGTGCGACTACTTTGGCATTGCCCGAAAACTGTAACAAAATTCGGTCAGCATCGGCTTTGGCTGAAATGCCCTTGAATTCGATTTGGTTGGTTCCCTTTTTAAGATTGACGGATCCATATTGGACGAGTGTTGCTCCCATTGTATAAATGGTAACATTAGAAGGTTTACTGTCAAAATTCAGACGCTCTTGTGCTTGAGCGATGTGAAGACTAACACTACAAGCAAATACTAAAATACTAAATAATTTTTTCATTGTGTTAAATGAGGGGTTCAAAAATAATGATTATTGTGCAAAGTATAACGGCGTATCGCGTAATAAAGTTGCAATCTTTGCGAGAGGATTGGGGAATTGGAATTCAGATTTCATCCTATTCCCCGTTTCCCAATTCCCAAATCCTATCTTACCTTTGCACCATGGCTTCCATCAGACAAGAAAAATTTGCTAGGCTCCTACAGCGTGATTTGTCTAACATTATACAACAACGCACGCACAGTTATTTCGAGGGGAAAATGTTAATGGTGAACGACGTAGAAGTATCACCCGATCTTGGTTATGCCAAAGTATATTTGGGATTTGTTAACCAAAGCGAGAAAGATTATTTATTGGGCCTGGTTAATTTCCACAGCAAAGAAATTAGACACGAGCTCGCTCAAAAAATAAGAAACGAAGTACGCAAAATTCCAGAACTCACTTTCTATATCGACAACACCTTGGACAATGCCCTGAAGATGGAGAAAATTTTGGAAAAATTGAAAGAGAATAATGAATTATAATAGTTGACAGTTGCGAGTTGCGGGTTGCGGGTTGTGAGAGGCATACGCGAGATAGCCCATACCCCACTCCTAACTAATAACGCACAACCGACAACTAAAAAATCATTAAATCAAAAATCACTAAATCATACATATCAAGATGCATTATGACCCAATAAAAGACGGACTCGGCAGGTTTTTTAATAAGAGCACTGCTAGCCGCAAATTTTTCTACAAACTATTAGATCTTTTGTTGCTGCGTTGTTGGCATATTCACCAAGAATTGCGTGTATGGCAAGATGAAAATCCAAACAAAAAAGAAGTATTGGATGCAGGTTGTGGCTTTGGTCAATATAGTTTTTGGATGGCGAATAAAAATCCCAAATTTAATATTACTTCTGTAGATGTGAAAGAAGATTACTTGGCCGATTGCCGTGTATTTTTTAAAGAATGTGGATTGAATAATGTGAAATTTGAAGTGGGCGATCTTACCAATTTCCCCCGTGAAAACAGCTACGATTTAGTGGTGTGTGTAGATGTGATGGAACATATATTGGAAGATGTGGAAGTGTTCAAACATTTCTATAAAAACTTAAAACCCGGAGGTATGATGTTGGTATCAACCCCTAGCGACCAAGGTGGCAGCGATGTTGGTGATGATAGTGATGAGTCATTTATTAGCGAACATGTACGTGATGGTTATAATATAAATGAGATACAAGACAAATTACGTTTGGCTGGTTTCACCAAAACATTTGCTAGATACAGTTATGGTACACCTGGCAAAATTTCGTGGAGATTGTCTATGAAATATCCCATACAAATGCTCAATACTTCCAAACTTTTCTATATCATTATTCCTTTTTGGTATCTGGTATTTTATCCACTTTGTTATGTATTAAATTGGGTGGATACTTTAGGCTCGCACAAAACAGGAACAGGTTTGATAGTGAAAGCTTGGAAGTAATACCTATCATTCTGTCCCGATAAGTCCCGAAAGCTTTCGGGACTTATCGGGACAGAATGACATATATAATATAATGAACACCGATTCTGCTCAAACTATATATATTGATTATCTCAAATTTGAGAAGAAAGCATCGCCACATACTGTCGATGCATATCTTACCGATTTAGGCCAGTTTCTTGCTTTTATAAAACTAGATTTCGAAATAGAAAATCTGGAAGAATGTTCACACCAGATAATCCGCAGTTGGCTGGTACAGCTAATGGGAGATGGCATTAGCCCACGTTCGGTTAATAGAAAGATTACTTGTTTGCAAAGTTTTTTTAAGTATCATATTCGCTTGGGAAATATTATACAAAATCCGATACAAAAAGTACAAAGACCCAAGCAGGGAAAAAAACTTCCTGTTTTTATTGACGAACAAAATATCAATAACTTTTTGGATATTAAAAATGAAGAAAATGATTTTGCCACACAGCGTAACCAAATGATTTTATTATTATTATATCATTGTGGAATTAGGAGAGCGGAATTGGTGAATTTAAAAACTGCTGATGTTGATTTATTGCGTGGGCAAATAAAAGTATTAGGTAAACGCAACAAAGAACGCATTATCCCTATCCTGCCTGAATTACAAGATGCCATCAAAGAATATATAATTGCAAAAACAGAAATGGGTTTTAACAATATAGAACTCTTATGCAGCGATAAAGGAGTTATACTTAGTGTGGGAATGGTTTATACAAAAGTGAAGAATTTTTTATCGCAGTTTACTACTTTGCAAAAGAAAAGTCCGCATGTATTACGTCATACATTCGCTACGCACATGCTCAATCATGGTGCCGATTTGAATGCAATTAAAGAATTGTTGGGTCATGCAAATTTAGCAGCCACGCAAGTATATACGCATAATTCGTTCGAGCGATTAAAAGCACAGCATAAGCAGGCACATCCAAAGGGGTAGCATGTTTAGATTTCACAGCCGTACTTGTTTCGAGATGGTAAAGTTGTCAAATCTTTAGAAAGCAAAATATATACATATTTTACAAAAAACCAAATTATACCGAAATTAAATATATAATAGTCCGAAAAAAGGGGGACTAATTCCCCCGCATCCCGATAACTATCGGGATTAAGCGGGGCGTTCGGGATGTAGTTCGGCATTACGATTCTAAAAACTAAATCCGCCACAGGCGGAGAACTATTTTAGTTTAAGAATTGGTATTATATACTGTGGTTTAGGCTTTCCATAGCAAAGATGAGAGAACAGAAATAGTATAACATATATATTCATTTTCATATGCTTCACTTTACACTTAATTATTTATCAATAGTTATTATTGGAAGTTTGAAAGTGTAGTTCTTTGTTGCGTCGATGGGTGTAAACTCTACATATCCTTTCTTTAGTGAATCCTGTTGTTGTGTAATTAATATATATGGATAGTAATCTTCTAACGGATGATTCAGGGAATAGGCTAAGTCGATTGTGTCTGAGTTATTTCTTTTATTCCAATCACCTGTATAGTATGTTGAACAACCAAAAGCAGAGGAAGTGCTAGCAAATTTATTATGTTCTCTTAAAGTAAAATCGAAAGTACTTACCGCCCCTTCTGAACCTGCATAAAGAATTATTTTTTCGTGTTTCACATTCTTTATAAAATCACGTCTTGCCTTTTTGTCAATTTTAGACATGATGCAACTTGTGAAAAATAAAGTCGATATAATTATAAGTTTTTGCAAAACATATTAATTAGTGTGTGTTGCTATTTAATAGTGATAGATTTGACAAATCTGCAAACACACATGCCAATACTGATTTGTCAAATCATCTTCCTAATTCCCCAACCAATCTTCCGGGTTCAATTTCACGGTATCTTTCCACACCTCAAAGTGTAAAATTGTTTGTCCTTCGTCTACATCAGTATAGATGGAGCCCAAGGACTGACGGGCGTTTACATTGTCGCCTACTTTTACGGTTACATTCTCTAAATGGCAATAAACAGTATAATAATTACCATGACTCACCATCACCATTTTTTGCAAACCGGGAATCGTTACTACAGCTTTCACGGTGCCTTTATATACTGCGGTAACATTGCTACCAGGGGTGGTGCTTATGTCAACGCCATTATTTTCTATCACAATGTTTTTGAGATTAGGGTGAGAATGGACCCCAAACGAACTCACTATTAATCCCTTCGAAACTGGCCAAGGTAAATTGTTGCGATTCACGGCAAAGTTTGTAGTAAGCGGGTCTATAGTGGCATGTGCAGGTAAGTCTGCTTTTTTAGGTTGGTCTTCCTTGTCTTCTTTTTTAGGCTCAATACCATCTTGTTTTTGTTGTTCCAGCTTCTTCCGTTTCTCTTCGTCTTTTTTGCGTTTTTCTTCGGCATCAGCTTCACGTTGTTTACGTTTGGCTTCTTCTATTTCGCGTTTTATAATATCTTTAATAGCACGATCCAATTGAGCCATCGCTTTTTTGCGGTCGTTCAACTGGCGTTGTAAATCTTTTTCTTGTCCCTTTAGTTGTGTTAATACATCGGTTTGCTCTACGCGGTCACTTTGCAGGGCATGCTTTTCGGTTTCTTTTTCGCCAATGGTTTGCTCTTTATTTGTTTTGGTATAGGTCAATCTTTTTTGCTTACCAGATAATACAACTTTGGTCTCTTTAATTTTATTTAACTGTGTTTTGCGTTGCTCGGCTAGTGTCTTATAATACTTTATTCTATTTACTGCTTGGTTAAACGAACTTGCAGAAAATATATATACCAGTTTATTATAGTGGTCACGGTTTTTATAAGCACCCACTACCATTTTGGCAAGTTTGCTTTTCTGTTGTTTTAAGTTTTGGCTTAGTGTTACTACCGAATCTTCAATTGCAATCAATTCATTTTCTAAGTAGTCTACTTGTTGGCCCAAATTAGAGATAACAGATTGTCTGGTATATATTTGCCTGGTGAGCGACTGTAATACAAAAAGTGATTTGTACTGACTATTTTTGTTATGAGAAATATAGTTTTTTATTTCTTGTATCTCTTGCTGTTTTTGTTTTTTGCTTTTTTCTAAATCACTTTTGCTAGGCTGTTGGGCAAGTGAAACAAATGCATTGTTGATAGCCATAAAGGTGATGATATATATATATATTCTTTTCATCTTCATTTTTTTTGACATTTGGTATAACTGGCAGGGATATTAAAATCGGGTGAGAGTAGCTTATTGAAAGCAGGCTCATCATAATCGAATTTGATGGTAGCTTGTTGTGGTCGAACGGTATTGAACTCCAAACTATGTGGTATTTTAGTTGATTCTACCATGTTGAAATTACTATAGTTTATTCTCAGATCCTGTTTCTTAATTTTATCTTCGACTGCGTTCTCAAATATCTCTAACGTATTAAGTAGTGCTTTTATTGTGTTTTTGGTAGCAGTGTCTTCCAAATTAGCAGTGACCACACCCAAACTGTCTTTACTAAAAAAAGCCTTAGCCAAGTCGATGGTTGAATTTCCTATAAGTGCCGCCTGTAGTTTCTCGAGTGTGAAAGGTACATTGGAGAATTTTTGTATATAATTGTAATTGGCAAGTATATAACATTTATTAAATTTGTTGAGCACCTTAAGTGAATCTTTGGTGACCAAAACCCTAGCTTGCTCACCTAAAAAAGGGACAGATACAGAAAGCCAAACATATTCTCCTTTTTTCATTCGAAGCGTCCCACTAAAATTACTAATAGGCAAACTGATGGCACTGGTGTTCAGATCAATGTCTACCTTGGCAGTAAAAGTATTCCACTCAATGTTTTTAAATTGGTAGCTTTCAGCTTTTACGGGAATGGGTTCTCTATTTTTTAAAACCAGCACAGTGTCCTTTTTTTCAACAGGTGTAGTTTTTGTTAAATTCTTTTTCGGTTTACACGAATACGCAAACATCGAAACTGAAAGTATTATATATAGTAGTTTAGTCATTGTTTTTTAGTTGCGAGTTGTAATCCCGATAGCTATGGTGTGGGTTGTGGGTTGTATTCGCGTTAGCATCATTAACCCCGCCGCGGCGGGAATCATTTATCATTGCATTATCGATTCACCATTATTCAATCATTTTACTACTAATCTTACGGTCTATCATTTCACTTGCTCCACCTTTCTCTTTAGCAAGTATCCAATATTTAAGTGCCTCTTCGGGCTTTCCGTTTTTATATAAAGCATCTGCATAATGTTCTAATACTTCTCCATTATCGGGGTTACCGTTCGCAGCTTTCTTTAAATTGATTTCAGCATCATTGTATTTTTTGTTTTTATATAATACATAACCGTAGGTATCTAAATAATTGGCATTGTCAGGAAAACGCTCAATGATGCGTTTCGACATTTCTTCTGCTTTATTGAGTTTATCACCACGCAAGGCCAAAAAATATGCCCAGTTGTTTAGGGTATAATAGTTATCTATATCAAATAGTAATACTTGTTCAAAAGCGGAATCGGAAGTGCTGTATTGTTTTGCAAAATGTGCGGCATCGCCCAGTGTGGTATATAATAATATATTCAAACTGCGGTCGATGGGCGAAGTCTCAATACCTTGTCTGCAAAGGGTTACCACTCGGTCATACTTTTTAAGGTTATAGTTTGCTTGTGCATTATACAAATAAAAACCTGTAACGTGGGGGAAGTATGAAATGGCCCTATCGGCATCCTCAATTACTTTTTTATCATCTTTTAATTTAATATCAATTTCGATAATTTCTGAATGGGCATTTTGTATACTGGGCGATAATTGTATTGCTCTTTCCAAATCGTTTCTGGCATCTTCCAATTTGTCAATGGTTTGGTTGTAACGAGCAGAGATAAGAAAAAAAGTGGGTTCTTCACTTTCATTCAGTTTTAATATATTTAATAAATCTTCAAAGTCTTCCCTGGTTTTTGGGTCCGATTTTTTGATACGTTGCAAGCGTGGTATCAAATTTTCCATTTTGTCTTTACTTGGCACATCATCGCTCGCAAAGGCAAGCTTAAGGTGATGCACGGCACTATCGTCCATACCTTTACTTTCATAATATTGCGAAAGGGCCATGTGGGCCAATCCGCTTTGTGGCTTTGTGGCCGCAATTTCATAATACATTTTTATTGCTTTTTCTACTTGATTATGTTGTTGGTATAAATCGGCAAGCATACCTTTATATCTTATTTCTAATGGAAATGCATCTGCTAATTTTATCAATGTTTTAATGGCATTGTTATAATCTTTTTTCTGTAAATACACATCTTCCTTGCTTAACGATGATTTTTCGTTGATGCCCTCTTTCTTTTCAATTTTATTGTAGAGTTTAATTGCTTTGCTTGTTTTTCCACTGATGCCCCACATGGCAGCGGCATTATACACATGATTAAGCTGGTCGGGTTCAAGTTTATATAATTGTTCGAAAGTTTGAGCCGCTTCTTCATATTGCCTCACAGCTTTGTACATATCGGCTAGATGTTGCAAATACCAGCGGTTTTTGGGATCGAGTTTGGATGCATTTGAATAGTATATCAAAGCTTGCCTATAATCGCCTTTCCCCTGCAGAATGGTGCCAATTAAATACATACTTGCATGATGCTTGGGCTCAATCTCTAAGCAACGCAATAGGTTTGTTTCAGCACTTTCTTTATTAGACAAAGCTAATTGTTTGAGGGCCTCATAATAATAATTGTCGAGTTTTATTTTTTGCTGTTCAGCTATAACAGACTCTATAGAATTCTGTGAAAAACTATAATTTGAGAAACAAAAAAGAGCAATAAATATATATAATATCCTTTTAATGATTTGCCCCTTGCAAAAGCCGTGATTATATAATATAATTGGTAACAAAATGCACTTAGGTTAATATAGAATAATCGCCCAAACTGAGTTCTTCTGTCGGGCCTTTGTAATGAACGTTGTTACCTATCATACTGTTACAAATATTTGCATATTCTATAAGGGTATTGCTTTGTATAATACTGTTACTGATTACAGAATGAGATACTTTGCAGTTGTCGCCCACAGAAGCATAAGGCCCCACCACTGAATTTTCTATCACGACATTGTGGCCGATATAGGATGGTTCGATAACTATACTATTAACTAGTTTGGCCGATGGGCTAAGCAACGTTTCGTTACGTTTGTTTTCCAATACTCGTTGGTTGGTGAATACGGTGCTTTGATAATTACCGCAGTCGAGCCATTCAGTAACTGCGGCTGGGGCAAATTTGAGACCCTTGTTTTTCATATTGGCCAAGGCATTGGTAAGTTGGTATTCGCCTTTTTCTTTTATATTATTATCGATAAGATATTGCAATTCGGTGCGAAGATTTTCACCATCTTTAAAATAATATATACCGATGATGGCCATATCGCTCACAAAATCTTTGGGTTTTTCTATCATATCACTGATAAAACCATCCTCACCCATTTTCACCACCCCAAACTGTTCGGGATTTTTCACATGGTTCACCCAAATAACCCCATCGAGGTTGCGGTCAATTTTGATATCGGCCACAAAAAGAGTATCAGCAAATGCTACAATTACGTTTCCTTTAAGGCTTTCGGCTGCACATAAAATAGCATGGCCTGTTCCCAAAGGTTCGTCTTGATAAAATATTTTACCTTTTGCCCCTAGGCTTTCTGCAATACTGATGAGACTTTGTTCGGCCTCGAGGCCAAATCGTCCCACCACAAATGCTATTTCCTCAATTTTTTCGTTGCTTTCTTTTGCTAAATCTTCTACGAGTCTTTGCACAATTGGCTTGCCAGCCACGGGTAGCAGGGGTTTGGGCACGGTGAGGGTATGTGGCCTCATGCGTTTGCCCATGCCTGCCATGGGTATGATAATGTTCATCTATTTTTTTCTTTCGTTATTATAATATTCAAATTCCTGTACTTCCATAGCCACCATTGCCTCGTTGTGTTTCATTGAGCTCTTCAACGGGCTGCCAAGTAATAGTTTCGTGTTTAGAAACTATCATTTGGGCTATTCTTTCGCCTGGGGTTAGAGTCACTTTTTCGGGGGACAAATTTATGATTAAAACTTGGATTTCACCCCGATAATCCGCATCGATGGTGCCTGGGGTATTGAGCACGGTAATTCCTTTTTTTAATGCAAGCCCACTGCGGGGTCTAATCTGGGCTTCGTGGCCAACGGGCAGCTCAATGAACAATCCAGTAGGAATTAATTTTCGCTCCAATGAATTCAGTTCAATCGGGCTTTCGATATTGGCCATTAAATCTAAGCCCGCTGCGGCTACCGTTTGGTATGCAGGCAATGGGTTGGCCGATTTATTAACGACGAGTACGTTGAGCATATTGTTATTAGTTTTCAAAATTAAGGAATGTAAGCTAATAGCGACAAAGAAAAAGAATATACATTGGGGATAACTTGATTGATGGCAGTCTGAGTTTATCAAAGACGGTCTTCAATAAACTCAGACTGACAATTGTGTTAGCAGCTTATTTAGGTGTTCTCATTGACTGCACAATAAAGTTGCTGTTAGCAAGCTTTCTAATTTGTGTAGGCCTGAGGAATATTGTGTTCGATTTTTTGGTATTTTGGATTTTATCAGGTTTGATTTTTTTCCTAAAACAAGGGCAACGTATTTTTTAAAATTGTGTCTTAATGCGAGCAATTACCCTTTACTTTGCTGAAAACTATATTTATTATTTTTTTGAGAAGCTGTCAACTTTTATTTTGCACTATACTTTTAAATCTGCTGTGTTTGCATGCAGAAGCACAATCGTGTACAATAAAATGCGATAATTACACTTGTCTTGGAAGTAGTATGGTCTTCGTGCTGGATGCAGGTGCTCAGACACCCGTAAGTTATGATTGGGATTTCGGGGATGGGCAAAAATCCACATTATCGTCGCCTGCAAATTTATATATTAAGGCAGGAATATATAAAGTAAAAGTAACGTCTACTTTTACTGGTGGTGCATCGTGCAGCGATACTAAAACCATTTCTGTATATGACTTGCCTGTTGCCAAATTTTCTATAAACCCAATATCCCAGTTTTGTTTTGTGGGAAATAATATATGCGTTGCAGACGAAAGTACTGAAAGTGCAGACAAAAATGCGTTAAAAAAGCGAATTATTCTATGGGGCGATGGTGCTGCAAATATTGATACAGGAAGTAGTATAAATAACAAAGGACTTTGCCATAGCTATAATCAAACGGGTCAGTTTATTATAGATATGGAAATAACGGACACGAAAGGATGTACTAAAAAGTTTGGGGTTACCATTAATATTAAGCATGATATTGTGGCACAGTTTTTTGCAGATACTGTTGACCGAAACTGCGATTCACCTAGGATTTGCTTTACAGATATATCCATTGCACAAGCCGGTACACATGTGAAAGGCCGTATATGGAAATCGGGGAATACAACGGATAGCAATGCGACATTTTGCAAAACATTTTACGCAGGAAAGTATGATACGGTTAGATTATATAGTTATAATGATTCTGGATGTGTGGATACGGCAGAAACATTTATTTATATTCCGAAGGTAAGCAGTAACTATCAATTTCGCGATTCAATAGTCGAGCATTGTTTTGGGACAAATGAGGTTTGGGTAAGTTTGCCGCCTAACTCAGCCTATATAAAAAGTGTGAATACCACATTTTATAATGAGTTTCACAAACCACTCGAGAAAGTATTGATATATGTGGGTGAAAATAGCAAATGGGAATTCTATCATATAGCTAGAGAATATGGAGCTGGTGTTTTTTATATAAGCCAATCTATAAATTATGGTTTTTGTAATACCACTTATACCGATTCGATATATATAAATGGGCCAGGATTAAATGATAAATCAGTAAAATTTAGAAATACAAATCAGTGTAAAGAAAAGAACGATTCCGTATTTGTATGTGTAGATTTTATTAAGGCTCGTGCAAAGAATGCAAAAGTAACCGTCGACTATGGCGACAACTACAGCCCTGCATGTACTTCGTGGGTTGGCAAAGGGATTAATGTGGGACAAAATTGTAATATAAGTCATGATAATCCAAGTGCACATTTATATACTAAGCAAGGTTGCTATCAATTAAAATTAACCGTAGAAGATACAATTCTACATTGTGTAGATTCTATGATACAAAACGTGTGGATTGGTCCACCCAAGCTTACGCCGTTTTATTATTCAAGTACCAATCATTGTAAAGGTTCGCTATTCACTTTTTTTAAAGAAAAGATGCAACCTAGTTTGCCTTGCGGTTTTAAAGATTGGTGGATTAATTTTGATTCGGCATGTGATATTAAAAATTTTGTACATCGAGATACCACACCACTTGATGGCAACGGAAATCCGTTTACAAGATATAATTATACTTGCGGCTCCGATGGTTGGGTAACTGTTGGTTTCGTGGGTAAGACAGGTGGTGGCCCAATATATACAGGATGCAATAGTAGCAATGGAGAAATGGATTCGTGTATAGATACTATATGGGTGCACAATTGGTTTAGAATATTTCGTCCGAAAGCAATTATGGTGTTACTAAAACAAAATGTATGTGCCAATGGTGAAATAGAAGTTGGTTTGCGTGATTCTATTCAAGACAGTATAGATATTGTGGTGTGGGATTTTAATGATGGTACTATTGTATATGATACTATAAAGGGACCAAAGTGGCTTATCAAAAGTCAGAAACATATATATAAATCGCAAGGGCATTGGCCTATTACAGTTACGGTTAATGATAAGCATGGTTGTAGTGCCTATTCCTATCAATTTATTGATGTAGGCCATTCTAGTTTTTTTACAGTAAAAGATACCGTGATGTGTATGGGAAGTCCCACAAGGTTTTATGATGATATATGGTATTGGTCATCGATAGGAAAATATACCTATAATGATTCCCAATATTTATGGAAATTCGCCAACCGTCCCGAAAAAATGTATTGGTATTTTGGTGATGGCGATTCGGCCACGGGTACGCGTCCGCAGCACACATATAAGCAAGCAGGTAAATATAAACCTATGCTAGTGAGCATTGATAGTTTGGGATGCATAGATACTTTTTATGCAAATTTTGGTATACATATATTAAACTTCCATGCAAATTTTTATCAGAAAAATGATAAGTTTTTATGTGGTGAGTTTGTGCAGTTATTCGATTCAAGTTATAGTTCATCCGACTCCACTTATACCGCAGCTAACGATACGGCAATATGGTGGGATTGGGATTTTGGCGATGGTAAACGACACAGTAGTTTGCAAAATCCTTATCATAATTATTCTTCTTTTGGTTGGTTTACGGTTACCTTAAAAACAAGAAATAAAAAGGGTTGTGAAGATAGTATTTCGAAACGCATATATGTGAAAGGTCCTATTCCTTCTTTTGAAATTATTTCTGACTCTATCGGCTGTGTCGCAATGACGGTGAGGTTCCGCAATACCAGTATCGATACCACCTGTTCAAGATATATATGGTTGATGGGCGACAGCAATCGTACTATAATTTCTACCACTAGCGATACAGATATAGTGTTTACTTATACCAAACCGGGCCGATACGAAATATATTTATATGGTGAAGACAGTATATATAATCCAGATACCAAAAATAAATATTATTGTTCATCTCTATTTCCCGATACTAATTTTCAAATGAAAAGAGTAGTGATTGTGCAGCCATTTCTACCAGCAGATTTTACAAAGCCCGATACCGTATGCCCACACCAGTACTTTGATTTGATTGACAAAAGTGATTCTGCATATACTTTTTATAGAATAAATTGGGACGATGGAACTTATGATAGTGCAATAGCAAAAACCATCAAACATGCTTATAACAAATCGGGGATATATACCATACAGTATATGCCCGGCAATGTGCCACAACCATTATATGATACTTGTTTTAATCAGATATCGAAAACTATTATAGTAAGTAATATTATAGCAGATTTTGATTTGGACGCTACCAAAATTGGAGAAACGGGTGAGATTGGTACCATTCAAAAATCGACTTACGCTGTAAAATATAAATGGGATTTCGGCAATGCAAAACAGGGAAGTTCAAACAAAAGCACAGAAATAGCCCCATCGCATAATTATGCAGGCGACACAGGAATATTTAATGTGTGTTTATGGACATATAATGAACAAGGCTGCTGGGATTCTTTGTGCAAACCAGTACACGCATTCCTTATACACCATATTCTCATCCCCAATGTATTTACTGCCAATGGCGATACTATTAATGATGCATTTGATATTGATATAGAAGGCGAAGAAGATTATCATTTGTATATTTATAACCGTTGGGGTGAATTGGTATTTATAGGAACCGAAGACGGAGAAGGCGATGATGGAAAAAACTGGAATGGTCATGTATTCAATACAGGAGCTGAGTGTGCCGAAGGTACTTACTATTGGGTACTATCATGCAGATTTCGAGGGTACAAAAAACAGGAGTATCGTAAAGGCTTTTTAACTTTGCTGAGGTAGGTATTATCTTGAATTGAAGAAAACTTTGAACGAATAAAATTTTATACCAAAACTCAATATATAATAGTCTAAAAAAGGGGACTAAACCCCCCGCATCCCGATAATTATCGGGATTAAGCGGGGCTTTCGGGATGCAATTCGGCATTACCATTCTAAAAACTAATCCACCACAGGCAGAGAACTATTATAGTTTAAGAAATAGTGTTAAAGATATTGGATCCCTTTCAGCATTCCCTTCTGCTATAGTAAGCACAATAGTATAAGCCAGCCACTGGCGGGAAGGGTCGATGCCAATGTTCATTAAGTGTAAGAGCAAATTGCAAAACAGGGGAGGAGGCAAACCCGCGTAGCTGCGTGAGGGATGGCAGCGGAAAGCCCGCAGCAGAGCGAGGACTTGCAGCGTACAGCCCGACGCCGCTTCGGCGGCACGCCCACAAAAACACTGAGAGAACTTAATAAAAAACTCATTTTTTTACATTCCCGTTATTAAACCTTATTGTACTTTTGCTTGTCAGTAACTTTGCTTACAAAGCAGAGGGTCATGTTATAACTTGAAAAAACTATTATATATATTTATTATACTATTTGCCACGCAGGTAAATGCACAGGTTACGAGCAATAAGGGCACTGACTTTTGGGTGACCTATGCCAACCACTATGAAGGTAGCAATAGCCAAATGGCATTATATATAACTTCGGATGTGAACACGAGCGGCACCGTTTCTATACCCGGTAAAAGTTGGTCGACCACTTATACTGTGAGTGCAAATTCCATCACTATCATATCCATTCCACAAACTTTTGCCATTATGAACTGCACCGAATGCACGCAGAGTAAGGGAATTAATGTTACCAGCGTGGATCCTGTGGTGGTTTATTCACATATATATTATAAAAACAAATCGGATGCAACACTTGTGCTGCCTACCGAAACTGCAGGACGAGAGTATTATGTGATGGGTGCTACCCAAATGAAAACAGGTTATAACAATACAACAGGCGTGTATAGTGCAAGTCAATTTCAGATTATTGGATTATATGATAGTACAGAAATAGAGATTACACCCACAGCAGGAAGTATAAATTCGGCCCACAGCAAGGGCAGCACTTTTAATATATATTTAAACAAAGGTGAAGTATACCAATACCAATCGGATACTGACCTTACGGGTACTTATATAACATCGGTAACGAGCAGCGGCACCAATTGTAAGCGTATAGCAGTATTTGCAGGTAGCACCTGGACGCCCTTGGGATGCAGTGGGGCGGGCACAGGCGATAATTTATACCAACAATTATATCCAGTTAGTGCGTGGGGTAAATCATTTGCAACTGCACCTTGGAAAACAAGAACTGGTGGTGATGTATATAGAGTTTTGGCATCGGTGAATAGCACAAAAGTTACCATAAATAACTATAATACACAAACGCTTAGTGCAGGTCAATATTATGAGTGGATGATTGATTCGGCACAATATATTATAGCAGACCAGCCCATTTGTTTGGCTCAATATCAACGAACGCAAAGTTGCGATAACGTAACGGGGGACCCCAGTATGACTATATTGTCGCCCATTGAACAACAGCTCAGCAATATAACTTTATACAGTTCGCCTTATTATCAGATTAGTGGACATTATATAAATATATTGATGGAAAGTGATGATACCAGTAATTTTTATTTGGACAATAATAAAGTGATATGGAAAACTATCCCTGCAAATACCACCTATGCATACTCGCAAACTGCGGTGAGCAGTGGCAACCATACACTTATTGCCGATAGCGGATTTAATGCGATAGCTTATGGCTTTGGAAATATAGAAAGCTATGGATACAGTGCAGGTGCCAATATTGTGAATTTGGTACAACATATAGAATTAGGTAATACCAAAGAATGCAAAGGGCGAAGTGTTTCGTTTAAAGGTTTCTGTGTATATACTCCCATAAAATGGAAATGGACATTTGGCGATGGAGGTACGGATACAGTACAGAATCCTTATCATATTTATCAAGATACGGGCACTTTTATAGCCACCTTGGTTACGTTAAAATCGAATGGGAATGATTGCAGTTCGCAGGACTCAACGATTTATACCGTAAAAATATCTATGCTGCCCGTCGCTGATTTTACTTACGACAATTCCTGCTCAAAAGGGGATGTAAATTTCTATGATAAAAGTAGTATTGCAAACGGAAGTATAACTAAGTACTATTGGGAATTTGGCGACGGATCTTATGCTACTTCCAAAAATACCACACACCATTATAATAATACTGGAAACTATACCGTAAAATTAATGGTGACCTCGGCAAGCTTATGTGACTCAACCATCTCAAAAACTATTACTGTAAATGAAACACCTGCCGCAAACTTTAATATAACACAAATTTGCTATCCTGACACTATCGTACTTTTTGATTCATCGACCTTGGGCAATGTATATAAAACAAACTATAGTTGTTCTAAAGCCTATGTGAGGTGGGGTGATGGCACTGTGAGCGATACTTTTTATAACCAAATAGGCAATCAGAATTTCAAACATAAATATAACACTTATGGCACTTATTCGGTTACTATCATCGTGAACGATTGTTATAAGACTTGTGTTGATTCATTTACCAAATCGGTTATTATATATGATAAACCAAAACCGAAGTTTGTATTGAGCAATACTTGTCAAAAAGACAGTTTCACCATTATTGATTCATCGAGTATTGCCTATGGCTCAATTACGCAGTGGGATTGGACCTTTGGCGATGCTACGACCAAAACGTATACCAGCAAAGTAAGTAGTTTTAAGAAAGCATATACCAATAATGGTGTGTATCTGATCTCGTTGAAAGTATATAATGCCAATGCTTGCTATGATACGGTATCGCAATATATAACTATATACCCCAAACCAAAACCAGGATTTACTTTTGGAAATGTATGTTATCCTTTCACTGCTACTTTTAATGATACCTCTACCATTACTTCGGGGAGTATTGTATATAAAAGAATTTATTTTGGCGATGGCAAGGATAGCATATTTACAAGTAGTTCTGTGGGGCATACATTTACCACTGCTGGAACTTATACGGTAAAATTATATTTGGAGAGCAATATGGGCTGCAAAGATTCGGTAAGTAAAAGTATAGTTATATATCCAAAACCAACCGTAAATTTCACGGTTACCAATTCGTGCTTGAATGATTCGGTACCATTTACGGAAAGTTCTAGTGTTTCATCAGGTTCAATTACCAAACGCTATTATGATTTTGGCGATGGCGATACTATCACTTATTTCACTACCAAAAGTAGTTTCAAAAAATTATATCAGGATACTGGCATCTATGCTGTGCAATTAATTATATATACCGATAAGGGCTGCTCAGATAGCGTAAGCAAAAATGTATATATCGCCCCATTGCCTACGCCTGTGTTCTCGACACTAAACGTGTGTTACCAAGATACTGCCTCGTTCTACGATTCGACAAATATATACAATACCAATATCATCAAATGGACTTGGGATTGGGGTGATGCACAAACCACTACATATACAACTTATAGCAGCTCCGTAAAACACTATTATAGCACTTCGGGAATATATAAAGTCGTACTAAAAATAACAAATACCACCAATTGTTATGATACTTTTTCGCAATATCTACAGATATATAAAAAACCTTTCATGGGTTTTACCGCTATCAATAATTGCTTAAATGACAGTGTGATATTTACTGACACTTCTATCTCTGCTGATGGTCAAATAATCAGTAGGAACTGGGACTTTGGGGATGCAAGTACCTCAAATGGTAATGACAGTATCGTTAAACATCATTATAATAGTATTGGAAATAAAACAGTGAAATTGGTTGAAATTTCTCAATATGGTTGTAAGCAAACCTATACAAAAAATATCACGATTGATACCGTGCCTGTACCAGCGTTTTCTAATACAACGGGTTGTGCAAAAGACAGTATTATATTCACCAATGCCAGTACCATAAAATCGGGAAGTATATCAAATTATCAGTGGATCTGGGATGATACCACCACTTCTGCGGTAACAAATAGCAGCAATATCAAACACGGGTATTGGAAAGGTGGCTATAAAAATGTATCGCTGATTGCATACTCTGCCAAAGGTTGCAGAGACACCCTTACGAAAAAAATATATATAAACCCCAGACCCAATGTCACTTTCTCAACGCCTGGAATATGTTTTAAAGACTCCGTTACTTTTGTAGATTATTCTACTTTGGATAGTGGCAGTATAACACTCTGGCGATTTGATTTTGGCGACGGGAATCAAACTACTTATTTTTCGAAGAGTAATTTAACGCACAAGTATGCCACGCCAAATACCTATCCTGTAAAGATGTATATAGAGACTACTTGGGGATGTGCTGACAGTGCCACTGCACAGTTTGTTGTAAACTCGTCACCCGTGGCCAAAATTTCTTGGGACAAACTCTGCAAGAACGATTTCGTGTTATTTATTGACTCAACGTATATGGCTTATGGAAGCGTGTTGAAATGGTTCTGGAAATTCGGAGACAGCTATTCTGATACCCTAAAAAACCCTTTACATAAGTATGCGGATACAGGAACTTATACCGTTTCACTAAAAGTGAAATCTGGGAATTTGTGTGAAGATTCTACCACTACAAAAGTTTATATAAACTTAAACCCGCTTACCAAATTTACATTGAGCAATATATGTGAGGACGATACTGTGGTGGTTAATATACAATCATCGTTATATAATAACCCATTGCTATATTATGTATGCAACTGGGGCGACGGAAGTATTGATACTTCAACATCTTCTAAGATGAAGCATGGCTATAGTAATTGGGGCTACTATCCGATTACAGTCAACACCTTATCCATTTACAGTTGTGGCGATACCTTAACCAAATATGTATATATTCGTCCAAAACCTATTCCTACTTTTAATTTCAACCAAGTTTGTATTTATGATAGTTTGTATTTAATTGATTCCAGTTTTATACCACGAGGAAATATTATACAATGGAAATGGGATTGGGGCGATGGAAACCAAACCACAAAGAATACGAATATAGCTGTAGCACATAAATACAATGCTCCAGGCAAATACTCCGTAAGCCTTTTGCTTAGCAGCGACAGTGGTTGTAGTGATATAAAGTATGATACCGTGGAGATATACCCGGTACCCAAACCCAAAATCTACATTGCTGATTCAAGTCAGTGCGAACCTATGCAACAATTTAATTTTATTGATACTTCCACCATCGCTTATGGTTACTATAGCCGTGTTTGGGATTTTGGTGATGGCAATACGGATACGAACAAAACGATTACACATACCTATGCTACTTACGGAAATTATACCGTAAAGCTCAAACTTAAGTCTGTCAATGGTTGTGAGGATTCAACCACACAAAGTATTATAGTGTACGAAACACCCAAACCTAGAATATATTATACCATAGCCGATAGTTGTGAGCAAACTGATATTATCAATTTGTATGATAGTACTACCTCAAAAACAGTGACGTGGAATGTGAATTGGACTTTCGGTGATGGCAATAACAGCAATGCTTTCAACCCTGTACATCATTATAATGCAAGCGGAAGTTACAAAGTGCAATTGTATATTACTTCATTAAATGGTTGTGTAGATTCTATTACACAAAATATTATTGTTCATGCAAATCCAGTGGTACAAATTTCTACCAATAATAACTGTTTTGGGGATTCTTCTGTATTTGTGGATTTATCGAGTGTTTCTGTAGGTACTATAGCCAAAAGAGTTTGGTACTTTGGAGATGGAGATTCACTTTCTACAAACAAAACAACTATTTCACATTTATATAAAGTTTTTGGTTCTTACCAAGTAATATTAAAATGTACCACTAATAAATTATGCGAGTGGAGTGATACGCAAACTATTGTGATACAACCAAAGCCTAACGCCAGTTTTTACCAAATACAAAACTGTGTGAATGATTCGGTCGTATTTGTAGATCAGTCAACGGTTTCAACAGGGAAGCTTGTTTCTCGTTTGATGTATTTTGGAGATGGAGATTCATCCTATTTTAGTGATACTTTGTTAAAGCATAAATATATAAACAGTGGCAATTATATTTCCACCATCAAAATAATTTCGGATAGTGGATGCAGCGATATATTTACTAAGAATATAATTATATACCCTAAGCCTAGTGCTAAAGTTTTTGCTGCCAATGCTTGTTTGAACAACGTGGTTGCAATTTACGATAGTAGCAGTGGAATTTACCCTATTGGATATCGCTACTATAGTTTCGGCGATGGAATGGATACCGTGACAGATCAAAGTATTTTCTTTCACCAATATACTACTTCAGGTTATAATACTATTACACAGATTGTACAAAACTCTGTAGGATGCTTTGATACCAATAGTATTACAATATATATATATCCGCTGCCCAAGTTCAATATCAAAAATACCAATGCTTGTGCATTTGAGCTTATGCGTTTTAATGATTCAACAACGATTGATTCTGGCGGTTTCAAGCAGTTTGTGTGGGATTTTGGTGATAACTCTGGAAAATTATATTCGCCTAAAAATGTGGGTGTGGGACATATATATAATTATGGTGGAATCTATAATATAAGTGTGGCCACACAAACAGGATTTGGTTGTACCGATTCATTTAATTTTTCTGTATATATCAATTATTCTCCTGAACCAAAATTTATTGCTGATGATGTTTGCGTGGGAGATAGTACCATATTCAGCGACTTATCTACTATTCCCCGAGATACTATTAAACAGTGGGATTGGGACTTTGGTGATGGAAAAAAAATAAGTTATAATACTTTTTCTTCTTTATTCTCGCATCTATATGATACTGCTGGAAATTTTTTGGTAAAGCTAACTTGCACCAGTAGCTCCAATTGTAAAAAGGACTATACTAGTTATATAACGGTTCACGATATTCCACATATTAAATATAAGATTGACTCTTACCGTGGTTGCTTACCACTTACTATCAATTTCAAAGACAAATCATATAATTCAACCGATTCTATTGTTTCTTATGCATGGGATTTTGGTGATGGCTATGGTTCTGTTTTGCAAAGCCCTATCCATACATTCCGTAAATCGAAACTATATACTGTTTCATTAAAACTCGTTTCAGCATTTGGTTGTATTAATTCATTTATTGACTCTACGCCTATCTTCCCATACCCGCTTCCCAAGGCCATCATCAATGCCTTCCCCGATTCTACACCTTCGCTACAGGCCTTAGTTCAATTCAGCAATTTATCATTTCAATATATACAAGGCAAGTGGGATTTTGGCGACGGTACCACTTCGACCTTGACCAATCCATTCCACCACTACGAAGACACAGGAGCTTATAATTCTCAATTGGTAGTGAAGAATCATTTTGGTTGTTATGATACGGCCTACAAACGTATCTTCATCATGCCCGATTTTACTTTTTATGTGCCCAATACTTTCACACCCAATGATGATGACCTCAACGAAACCTTTGGCCCCAAAGGGTTATTCAAAGGTATTATACATTTTCAAATGACTGTATGGAACCGATGGGGAGGGGTGGTATTTGAAACAACAGATATCAATAATCAATGGAACGGTACTTTTAGAAACCAAGGTGTGGCCTCACCTATGGATGTATATATATACCGCATGGAATACCAAGACTATTTTGGACGAAAACATAATTCTGCTAATCAGGTGCATTTGATAAGGTGATATATGAAAAACTATATTATACTGTTATCATTTATAATGCTGCTTTCCTGTAAAAATGATACACAAATAGAAGCAGTGCCCATTCCTCACGGACTCAAAATTCCCCCACGGGGAATTGATATTACTTTAGTGCAAAGACACAGTATAGATATAGTAGGCTACGGATCCAATCTGCATGTAAAGATAGATGAAATCACTGCGAAGCAAACAATTATCACACTTCAAGATTCTCAAATTATATTACAACAATCTATCCACGAAGGCGATACTTTTGCTTTTGAATTTGGTGGAGTAGGATATATTATAGAATGTAAAAAATTAATCAATCATTTATTAGATGAAGACAATGGAATTTTCACCATCACCAGAGATTCACTGAATAAAAAAGTTGCCGTATTGAGCGAGAAAGAAAAGATAGAAAAACTATTATATACAATTGCTCATTCCAATTTTATTTTCATCCGTAATGGCGATGAACATAAATCCGCCGATGCCGCATCACACCTGCGTAGCAAATGGGACTATGCAAAAAATGATATACATACCGTAAATGATTTTATCGAAAAAATTGGCAGCAAATCATCAAGTTCAGGAAAATCCTATCAAATAAAACTTCCAAACGGAAGTATTGTAGGTGCCGAGAAATGGATGAGGGAGCTGGTGGAGGGGATGAAGTAGGGTCTTTATATTGAATTAATATGACACTAATGTAGTTTAATATGCATAGTAAAAAAATATCCACTACAGAGCTTTCGTCAATATTGATAGGCAACTTAACTTTTCTAAACTAATTTAAATGCTCGCTAAAGCCCTATTTAATCATAACTAACACAGATGTGTGGAATTAAACCTTAAAAGCTTAAATCTTTGTTATAAATTTAAGCGTTAATTTGCAATTGTATTATTTTCATAAATGAGTCAATTTTCCTTCATAAAAGATATAGCTAAGTACGGTCTGGAAAATGACCAAGAAAAACTATTGTCTACTTTAAATGAGCTTATTGAACATTCAAAGTAAAGCAAAAAAATAAATTTTGCTTTACAGCTTCAATCAATTTTAAAGGATACAATTCGTCAACAACAAACTAGCGGTCTGACAAAAGTTGGTTCTGACAATTATACGCAAAGAGCTGAGGATAGAGAGGTTAATGAACTAATTCTAGAAAAATTAACAAGTGATTATTCTTTTGAAAATTTAGTTTGTGACAATAGAGTAAAGCAGGAACTTGAATATTTCATAAAGGAACACCAAGCAGCTGATATTTTGCTCACGTATGACTTACCCATTGCTAATAAAGTATTACTTTATGGCCCTTCTGGCTGTGGTAAAACATTGGCTTCTTATGTTCTGGCAGGAGAACTGCAAAAAATGATGGTCGTTGTAAATTTAGGAGCAATTGTATCTGCAAAACTTGGGGAAACAAGTAAAAACCTAGCAAAAATATTTCGTAAAGCTGCTTCTGAAGAATGTATAATTTTCATTGATGAATTTGACTCTCTTGGTAAAGTTAGAGATTATGGACAAGACCACGGAGAAATGAAACGAGTTGTAAATACTATTTTACAACTATTTGATTACTTACCGCAGAACAGTTTGGTTATTGCAGCAACCAATCAAAAGGAAATGGTTGATGATGCTTTGCTCCGCCGATTTGATTTTAGTTTGAATTTTGATTTACCAACAGTTAGACAAATTAATGAGCTTATTAAACTGACTTTAAGAAATGGGCAATTTGTATTTGACAATAAAACTAGAGCCGCCGAAGTAATTAAATTATCAAAAGCACTATCATATTACAGTGTTCAAAAAACTCTCGTCACAGCAATCAAAAGAAGTATTTTTAGTCAAGCTAAAAAGGCAAGACCTATCATTACAAAAATTAGCACGACCGTTTGGAGAGAATTAATTATTGAAGAGAAAAAAGCTTTTTCGAGATAATTCTAAGCTTCAGCTTCCATATCTTCAATTGTATTCAATAATTCTAGTGTATTAATCGCAGTTAGTTCATCATATAGTCTTCCCGTTCTGTTTTTAATTTGTGTATTTTCCTCTATTGTAAAAACAATAGAAAATGTAATTTTTCTGTCTTTCAATTTACTTTTATCAAGTGCATTAAGCAACTTATGGAGCTTTGCATTTACTACTATTTTCAAAACACAATCTTCCTCAATCAAAACTTTCTTTGAAATTGAGAAATTTATCCGTTGTGTATTGCTCAACATCTTTGCTTTGAAATAATAATCCTGTGACCAAGATTCTGAAAAAACATAGTTAGAAGTTTTAATATTATTTATACCTGTCGAAATATTCTTTCCTTTTTCATTCTTGAGAAGGTTTCCATTTCAATCATAAGCATAATCTTCTAAAGGTTTATTTCTAAATACACCAAAGGAAATGTGCAAAGGATTATATGCTAAATAATGATGTTTTAATGGCTCGAATTTGAAACATAAAGTTGCTTTTACTTTCAGCAATGAACTTGTTTGGTCAATATCAATTAAATATTTAGGAATTTGAATAGGATAGGATTGTATATTGTCGGGGTGAATATCATCTTCTAATATTATTGTTGCAGAATTTTCAGATGAATAAAGGCAACTTTTATCATCGGGGATTCCATGACCTATTATTGAATTTGGAAGAATATCCTCCACTCTTTCAAACGCTTTTCCAATATCACTATCCATCGCCGCATTAAAGATTAAGGCTTTCACGGTTTGCATATTTTTGTTTATATCAGGATACGTTTTCAGAATCCATAAATCTGGTGAGCTTCTCGAATTAATCTTAGAACCTCACTTTCTATAATATAACCAGAGGAACCGTTTAAAATTTTTATACTTAGTAATTTTGCGTCAGCTTCAAAACTTCCAATAGGATTTAGATAAAATTTCTTACCAAAAGCTGCCAAAGCCCCTACAGCAGTTCCATGATTGGCCTCATCAATATTGATTTCTGTCGAAGTTAGATTTAAATTATTATCGGTATTTACAATTAAATCTCTTAAGGGAGTTTCAGCACTAATACCAGTGTCGATAATTCCAATAATAGGTAAATCTTCACTTGAATTGCTTATCGTAAAACCAAAAGATTTATCAGACAAATTGAATATATCTGGTTTAACAAAACCTGCTGCATAGGAATTAATAGATTGTAGAATATCAAAGTTATCAGCAATCTCCTTTAAATTATTTACAGTGATATTCAACAACTCAATTTTGTTATTATTCAAATCTTGAAAATCTCGAATTTCGTTTTCATCTAGGTATTGCTTTAACCTCCTTTCAATCGGTTGTATATAGTTTAGAAATATCTCAACATTGTCAATGAAATCAATGATGACATGTGGTTTAAGCTCTTTATACTTGATTATTTTCTCAGAAGAATAGAATGTAAATTCTTTAATATATTTTATAGCTGGATGATACTGTGGATTTGAATGATTTGTAGTGTCAATAAAAATTTGAAGTTGTTGAATAAAATAATCAAATTTATCTTCAGAAATTACTACAAATAATCCAACAGTATTAAATATACTATAACGTGTTGGAGACAATCCAAAATTTGCTCTATAACGATTTTCAAAAACATCCGAATCAAATACATCATGGAAAACAATTTCAATCAAATCAACTTTGGCTGGTACTTGCAGAGAATTATTCCTATTTGCTTCTCTTTTGTTTTTTCATCTCTATACTGTCTAATAGAACGAATAAAGTCTTCTCTTTTAGGACTGTAATCTTTTTTTTATTCAACTCCTTCTTGTTGAGCACCAGAGTATCTAGATACTTGTTTATATCTTGTTACACCTTCTTGTGGATTACGAAACATTCTATGCGGTTTGTTTGTCATAAACTACGAATATTCTTCTCTATAATTTAGATATAATGATCTTTTAGTAGAATAATTATCACTCATATCCAAACTGCTTCAACAGCCCATCATCATTTCTCCAATTTTCTTTTACTTTTACAAACGTATGTAGGAAAACTTGCTTGGCCCAAAATTTCTCCATAGTATGGCGTGAGCGGCTTCCAATCATTTTTAATTTACTACCGCCTTTACCAATTAATATAGCCTTTTGGCTATCACGCATTACATATATAGTGGCTTCAATTTTTAATATTTTGGCGTTGTCTTTAAAACTTTCTATCACTACTTCTACATTATAAGGAACCTCTTCTTGATACGCTGTCATAATTTGTTCGCGTATCATTTCGGCTGCAATAAATCTTTCACTACGGTCGGTGAGTTGTTCCTTATCATAATAATAAGGACCTTCGGGAAGTAGTGATTTTATTAAATCTAAAAGCGTATCTACATTGAATTTTTTGAGTACCGAAATTGCCAATATATGTGCAGGTGCTAGTAATTCTTTTACTTGTTCCATGCGTTCATTCACAACTTCGGGCGTACTCACATCCATTTTGTTAAGAACTGCTATTACAGGCTTGTCCATCTTTTTGAGCTTCTGTACAAACTCATCATCTTCCCATTTATCATCCAAGTCTATCATATATACAAATACATCAGCATCGGCAAAACTTTCGTTTACAAAACCCATCATTTTTTCGTGGAGTTTATGAGCAGGTTTTAAAGTACCTGGTGTATCAGAAAAAACAATTTGATAATCGTCGCCACTTAATATACCTTGTATACGGTGACGTGTAGTTTGTGCTTTGTGCGTAACAATAGACAAACGCTCGCCCAACAAGGCATTGAGCAACGTAGATTTGCCAGCATTCGGTCGTCCTATAATACTTACAAAACCGGAGTGGGCTAATATTTTATTTGGATCCATAGTGTGAGTTTTTTGGTAGAAATATGATATATAATAAATCGAATAAAACTATTCGAAGTTGAAGTTGGTTATAAAGTTATTTGAAGAAATTAGCAGCGGATGCATATATGTATCATGTTCGATATATGGAATTTCTTTGCGGAAAGTATGATATATATGTTCTAGTTTTTCGGAAGTTTTTTTTGGCCTGCGAAACTCGAATGCTTGTGCTGCAGTCATCAATTCTATAGCTAGTATTTGTTGTAAATTATTCACTACTTCATATGCTTGCACGGCAGCATTGGCACCCATGCTCACATGGTCTTCTTGGCCGTTACTACTAACGATGCTATCAGCACTTGCGGGTGTACAAAGTTGTTTGTTTTTGCTTACAATACTTGCCGCAGTATATTGTGGTATCATAAATCCAGAATTCACTCCAGCCTTGGGAGCCAAGAATGACGGCAATCCGCGTTGACCCGACACCAATTGATAGGTTCTTCGTTCTGAAATATTTCCCAATTCATGCAATGCGATTTTTAAATAATCTAATGCCAAGGCTAAAGGCTGCCCGTGAAAATTGCCACCTGATATAATACGATCCTCATCCGCAAAAATATTCGGATTATCACTCACCGCATTTACTTCTGTTTCAAACACAGAAAGTACATGTGCAACTGCTCCGCGTGTGGCTCCATGCACTTGCGGAATGCAACGGAATGAATATGGATCTTGCACTTGAGTTTTAGTTTCCGCCGCAAAAGGACTTCCTTCAATCCATTTCAAAAATTGTTTTGCTTCATGCATCTGCCCATTATGCGGGCGTATAGCATGCACCAACGAATCGAATGCATCGTAGCGGCAGGCAAAAGCTTCAGCACTCAATGCGGAAATTGCTGTGGCGGCTTCTATAAGTTTAGCAGCTTTTAATAATATAATAGTTCCATAGCCACTCATAAACTGCGTCCCGTTTATCAATGCCAAGCCTTCCTTGGGGCCTAGTATTATAGGTTTATATAATTCATTTGTTGATTGCACTTTTCCGTTTTGCTCCACTTCTCCTTCGCCCAATAATGGCAAACACAAATGTGCCAAGGGAGCTAAATCGCCTGATGCACCAAGACTTCCCTGCTCATACACGACGGGATATATATATTGATTGAAAAAATCTAATAAACGTTGAACGGTTTCTTTTTGAACGCCAGAATATCCTTTGCTCAATCCCAAAACTTTTAATAATAGCATAGCCCGCACCACCTCATTGGGAACTCTATCGCCCGTGCCGCAAGCATGAGAGCGAAGTAAATTAATTTGCAGTTGTTCTAATTCATTGCTATCAATTACCGTATCGCACAAAGAACCAAAACCTGTATTGATGCCATAAAACACCGCCCCGGGCTTGGCGATTTTTTGTTTCAGAAACTGATGACAATGCTCGATTGCTTGAATCATATCGCTACCGAGCTCATGCGGTTCAGTAGCAGCAAGCAGTTTGCCTAATTCTTCAATGGTATAATGTTTTTGATTTGACAGTGTAGCCATGTTGCAAAGTTGCGTTAAAAAAAGGATATTGTATTCACAAATCGGAGGTTACCAATAAACTAGGCTGCCCGTGGTTTGCGTCCCCACAAACCACTCACGATAGCATTTTAATTCAACCGAAACCCAATTACAGAAACTTCTTTTGTATCTTTCACAAAAGTCAACATTACTCCCATACCTTTCCCATTGGGATCGGTAACACACATTATATTAGCGACGCAATCAAGTTTGAGGGATGTATTGGTATTGATATCTTGAGCGGTAGTTTTTTTTGTTATATGATACTTATCCAAAATCAGAGTTCCAATATATATATTCTTCGAAACTTTTCTGTCGCCATCAAAATTATAAGTAATGGCAAAGGAGGTTAAAGTTCTCACTGTTGTATCTCTTCCTATTTCAAATGAAAATCCCAATTTATCATAGACAAATACACGTTCTTTGCCTACAAGCTTTTCAATTCTGTCAGGCTTCCCCAGCATTTTTTTTACCTGTTCGATTGTTGTAGTGGACAATATAATATGTTTCCCAATAGTTATTTTTTTTGTGGAAGAATTAACTGTAATTGTATCTTTTTGTTGGGCAAACAAATTAAAAGAGAATAAAATCGAACTCAGAATTATATATATATGTTTCATGGTAAATTAAAAAAATGTCCTATTTAATTCATATAGAGATAAGCTATATTATGGTAACCTACATATCAATATCTATTGGGAGCCCCACTCTCATAAAATATCTAGCAAATGCTTGAGACAAATGCTCCCTATACGGTGGTAAAATCCTAATTCTATATTCTATATCTTTTAAATGGTTTTTGAGGAATCCAAAATCTACTCCATAAACATTTAGAAAATCTACTACAATATAGTCAATAAGATTATAGTTTTCTTCCTTTTGTAGTATATGATACCCAGGGAAATTCCCTTTTTTTAAATTATCAATTACTTTACTTACCCCCTTACCCCCATTTTTACTGACTGGATGCTTTTCTAAAAAATCTTTCAAGTTATAATAAGGGCAAACCAATACAATAGCAATTTTATCATTTTCTAAATCGCACGATTGTGACATTATAATAGTATTAAGCACTTTGACTTGTAAATCATGCTCTCCATCAAATGTTTCAGGAGGGACAATTATTGGGCAATCAAAAACAAAATCACCTTGAAGAACATTATCTGAAAATGAAATAGTTTCATACCAAGGATAAACCATACTTTATAAATTCAAGGATATTGATTTATCTATTATGAAAGATTTTACTTTCATTGTAAATTCTTTCACATACATAGGTTTCATAACAAAATCTAACAAATCATCTTCATCCTCATCGATTCGTATTTTTGTTTCTAAAGTAGAATTAACGGTATTAAATATTGCTAAATTTGTATATGACTTATTATCGAAATTTGCAAGGTTTCCCACAAAACCATGTTCTAGTGGATATTTATTATAACTATTAGGCATAAGCGACATCCCCCCAATCAACATTATTCCAACGCTAGTACTAAGATGAGAATTGGCTGCATTTCTAAATATTGAAGTCGGTTCCGAATAAAATTCACTTTGATTATTCTTTTGCATAACTTTTATATTTTTTAAGATTTAAAACTATCATATAATTTCCCCTTTGTCATACCTTTAAACATTTGACTACAAAACTCATGCGACTCATTCACCCATTGTTGAATTAATCCAATTTCTGGTTTCATAGAAGGGCTCGTTACATTTGTTTGAATTACTATACCTGGAATTTTTTTTTCTATATTTTTATTACCTTTTGAAATAACAATTGACAACGCCCCTAATTCTGTCTCATAATAAAAACTTAAATTTAAATTATTAGGATGATTCTTATTTTTATAAAAATCTTGCTTAATAC